>DATIWS010000239.1:0-21458 GCA_035519275.1 Acidocella sp.
CCGGTGCGGGCATTGGGCGCGCCGCACACGATGGTGAGTTCCGGCCCGCCGGCATTTACCCGGCACACCTGCAACTTATCGGCATTGGGGTGGCGCTGCGCCTCGATGATTTGCGCGATCACGAAGGGCTTCAGCGTATCGGCCTTGTTCTCCACGCCTTCCACCTCTAGCCCGATGGCCGAGAGGGTGGTGGTGATTTCCTCCAGAGACGCATCCGTCTCCAGCCATTCCTTGAGCCAGGAAAGAGAAAATTTCATGGGCTCAGAATCCTTCGTGCAGCATGGCGGGAGAGAGGGGCGAGAAGCCGTAATGGCGCAGCCAGCGCACATCGCTCTCGTAGAACAGGCGAAGATCGGCGATGCCGTGCTTGAGCATGGTGATGCGCTCCAGCCCGACGCCGAAGGCAAAGCCCTGGTATTTGCGCGGGTCGATGCCGCAATTGGCAAGCACGTTGGGGTGCACCATGCCGGAGCCCAGGATCTCCAGCCAGTCGGTGCCGCCGCCGATCTCGCCGGTCTTGCGGTTCCAGCCGATATCCACCTCCATCGAGGGTTCGGTGAAGGGGAAGTAAGAGGCGCGGAAACGCACGGGCAAAGAGGGATTGTCGAAGAAGGCGCGCAGGAAGTCGATCAGGCAGCCCTTCAGGTGTGCCAGCGTGATGTTCTCGCCGATCACCAGGCCCTCGGACTGGTGGAACATGGGGGAGTGCGTGGCGTCGTGGTCCGCGCGGAAGGTGCGGCCGGGCACGATGATGCGGATCGGCGGTTCCTCCATCAGCATGGTGCGGATCTGCACCGGGGAGGTGTGGGTGCGCAGCACCGCGGGGCGTTCATTGGCCTGGGCGTTCAGATAGAACGTATCCATCATCGCCCGCGCCGGATGGTGCGAGGGGATGTTGAGGGCGGAGAAGTTGTTCCAGTCGCTTTCGATATCCGGCCCGTCCTTGATGGCGAAGCCCATGGCGCCGAAGATCGCGGCAATCTCCTCCATGGTCCGGCTGAGCGGGTGGATGGCGCCCAACGGCTCCGGACGCGGGGGCTGGGTCACGTCGATCCGCTCGGCGGCGAGCTTGGCGGTCAGGGCGCCCTCGTCCAGCACGGCACGCCGCGCGGAAATCGCGTCGGAGATCTGCGTTTTCAGCAGGTTAATGCTGGCTCCTGCGGCCTTTCTGGCCTCCGGATCCATGCCTCCGAGCGATTTTAACAGCATTGTCACGGAGCCGTTTTTACCCAGCAGGGACACGCGCAGGGCCTCGAGGCCGTCGGCATCGGCGGCGCCGATTTCGCCCAGGGAACGATCCAGTAAATTCTTTAAATCATCGCCTAACATCAGCATTCATCCCAGTTTCCGGGGCAGGGCAGACATGGCCCGGGGCGAATTGTCAAGCACCTGCGGACGGTGCGCGCCAGCCCCCGCGCCTCCCGTAGGTGTTACAAAATATCAACAGGCTAGAAAAAAATGCAGCGGGACCTGGAAACCATTTGAGAACACACAAAATACACACGCCCAGTGCTTGACCCTTGGCGCCAGGGAAGAGTATGGCCGCAGGGGTAGGCGCAGCCAAAGTGGTTGCGCAACCTTTACGACTAAATTTGCTCATCCATTATGGACAGGGATTGGTTAAAATCATGAAAATCAAAGCTCTTGGCGCTTTTGCCGGCCTTGCCCTGCTGGCGGCCTGCTCCTCCCACCCCGCCACCACCGCCTCCACCGGCGGCACCGGCGCCGAGGCGACTGGTCCGGCCCCCGGCAGCGAGCAAGACCTCGTCGCCAATGTCGGCGATCGCGTGTTCTTCGCGTTCGACAAGTCTGACATCTCCAGCGACTCCCAAGCGACGCTGGGCAAGCAGGGCGCTTGGCTTGCCAAGTACCCCTCCGTGAACGTGCTGGTGGCGGGTAACGCCGACGAGCGCGGCACCGAGACCTACAACCTGGCGCTGGCCAAGAAGCGTGCTGACCATGCCCGCGACTACCTGGTTGCCCAGGGCGTTGCCGCTACCCGCATCCAGACCATCTCCTATGGTAAGGACTGCCCGGTTGCCGCTGGTAACGACGATGCTTCCTACCAGCAGAACCGTAACGCCATCACCTCCGTGGTTGGCTTCAACCCGCAGAACTGCAAGTAATTCTTCGCTCCTGCCCGGTGTGAGCCGGGCAGCGTGAAAATTGCCGCCGGCGGCGCCCCAACGGGTGCCGCCGGTTTTGTTTTTGGGGGGCAGAGGTTATACCGGAACAAGTTGAACTCCTTGTCCGGAATGCACATGCGCCAGAAACTTCTCGTCCTTGCCACTGCCGCCGCGCTGTTGCCGCTCGCCCAGGCGCGGGCGCAGTCCATGATTCAGAGCCAGGAAGGCATCGCCCTGCAGAACGAGATCGACCAGCTGCAGGGGCAGTTGCAGCAGTTGCAGAACAACAGCGGCGGCAATGGCGGTTCGGTGCTGGGCGGCTCTTCCGCCCCGGCGCCCGCCTCCAGCGGCGGCAGCGCGGCGGACCGGGGCATGATGGCCAACCTGCTTACCCAGGTGCAGCAGTTGCAGCAGCAGGTGCAGGATCTCAGCGGCAAGGTCGATCAACTGCAGAACCAGGTGAACACGCAGCACGACGCCACCGAGAAGGAGGTCGGTGACCTGAAGTTCCAGATGGGCGGCGGCAGCGGTGCGGCTCCGGGTGGCGCGTCAGGGGCAGCACCGCAGAGCCTCGCCGCGCCGGCGCAGAGCAGCGCTCCTGCGGCGCCGCCGGCCGCGCCGGCCGCTTCTGCCCCCGCCGACTCGCATGCCGCGCTCAAGGCGGCCTTAGCCGCGTACGCCAAGCACGATTACGCCACGGCGCAATCCCTGGCCCAGGGCATCGTGACGAAGAACAAGCAGGCGCCGGAGGCCTACCGGGCGCAGTATCTGGTGGCGCAGTCGCT
The DNA here is from genome assembly GCA_035519275.1 of Acidocella sp. GTDB lineage: Bacteria > Pseudomonadota > Alphaproteobacteria > Acetobacterales > Acetobacteraceae > Acidocella. The sequence goes on from DATIWS010000239.1 coordinate 2,912, forward strand.
GACCGCGCAGGGCAAGGCGCAGGATGCCGCCATAGCGTATAACAATACCTACAGCATGAACCGCAGCGGCAGCTACGCGCCGCAATCGCTGCTCGGGCTGGCCAGCTCGCTTAGCGCCATTGGCCAGAACGACGCTGCCTGCGATACTATCTCCTCCCTCAACAGCCAATTCCCCACCCCGCCCGAGGGCATGCAGCCGCGCATCGATGCGGTGAGTAAAAAGGCCCATTGTCAGTAAGCCAAGTATTTACCGAGGCGTTGGCGCGGCTGGGACCGTTCGGGGCTAAACCTCATTTGGCCGTCGCCGCTTCCGGTGGGGCGGACAGTACCGCCCTGGCGCTCTTGGCCCATGAATTCTGCACCGCCCAGGGGGGGCAGGTGCTGGCGCTGATCGTCGATCACGGTCTGAGGCCCGAATCGGGCGCCGAGGCCGTGCTCACGGCGCAGCGGCTAGCCGCGCGGGGCATCGGCACCCAGATTCTCACTCTTTCCGGTCTGCCGCGCGGCGCAAGGTTGCAGCAGGCGGCCCGCGCCGCCCGGTACGAGGCCCTGGCGCAGGCGGCGTTCGCGGCGGGATATCTTCATCTGCTGCTCGGCCACCATGCGGCGGATCAGGCGGAGACCGTGGCGATGCGCGCGGCGCGTGGCTCCGGCGGGTTGGAAGGCATGGCGGCCTGGAGCGCGCGGGACAAAGTTTTGCTGCTGCGTCCGCTGCTGGGCGTGCAGCCCGAGGCGTTGCGGGACTATCTGCGAGGGCTGGGGATGGACTGGGTGGAAGACCCATCCAACCAGGCGGAGAAATTCGAGCGTGTGCGAATCCGGAAAGCCGGGCAGGGGCTTCCCCCCTGCGGTGCGGCGGAACGTGCGGCGCGGGAAGTCGAGGATGCGGCCTTCCTCGGCAGGCATGTGCAAATCCGCCCCGAAGGCTTCGCTTTGCTCGATGCCGGCTCGGCCCCGCCAAGCGCGCTTGGCGCGCTGATCCGCAGCCTGGGCGGTACGATGTACCCGCCGCGCCAGGAAAAGCTGGCGGCGCTGGCGGCCAGACTCCGCCCGGCGACGCTGGGTGGCGTGCGAATCGCCCCGGCCGGGCGCCTCGGCCCCGGCTGGCTTCTGGCGCGCGAGCCTGCCGCCTGTGCGCCACCTGTACCCGCCGCCCAAGGCGCGCGCTGGGATTCGCGCTTCACCCTGCTGGCCGCGCCCGGGCCTGGATATAGCTTCGGCCCGTTGGGTGTGGACGCCGGAAAATTCCGGAGATACAATGAACTGCCAGCCGCGGTGCTGCGAGCCATGCCGGCGCTGCGGTGCCCGGCCGGTAACATTCAGTTTCCCGTTCCAGTCTGGTTTTCGCCACAAGTGCCGGTTACAGCGCACCCGTTTGTCGCTTATGGCCAATTTATTTGTGCAGATGTGGGAAATCTGTGCAGAATACCCATCTAGTGGCCGTGGGAACTTCCCTGTGGGCCGTGTGGCGGCAGACGATTGAAAGAATTGGACTAGTCTTAGATGAATAATCTGGGTCGAAATATTGCGCTTTGGGTGGTTGTCGCCCTGATCCTGGTGGTGCTGTTCAACGTGCTCCAGCCCTCCAGCCAGCAGGGGAATACCTCGCAGATCGCCTATTCCAGCTTCCTGGACGAGGTGAATAACGGCCGGGTGGCCAAGGTCACCATCACCGGGCAGGATATCACCGGCACGACCAAGGACGGCAACAGCTTCGCGACCTACGCGCCGGAAGATCCGAATATGGTGTCCAAGCTGGTCTCCTCCGGCGTGAGCGTGGCCGCCAAGCCCGAAGATTCAGGCAACCCCTATGTGCGCATGCTGATCTCCTGGCTGCCGATCCTGGTGATGATCGGCGCGTGGATTTTCTTCATGCGCCAGATGCAGGGCGGCGGCGGCCGGGCCATGGGCTTCGGCAAGTCCCGCGCGCGGCTGCTCACCGAGAAGCAGGGGCGCGTGACCTTTGAGGATGTCGCCGGTATCGACGAAGCCAAGGGCGAGTTGCAGGAGATCGTCGACTTCCTGCGCGACCCGCAGAAATTCCAGCGCCTGGGCGGCAAGATCCCCAAGGGCTGCCTGCTCGTCGGCCCGCCCGGCACGGGTAAGACGCTGCTGGCCCGGGCCATCGCGGGTGAGGCGAACGTGCCGTTTTTCACCATTTCCGGTTCGGACTTCGTCGAGATGTTTGTGGGCGTCGGTGCGTCCCGCGTGCGCGACATGTTCGAGCAGGGCAAGAAGAACGCGCCCTGCATCATCTTCATCGACGAGATCGACGCCGTGGGCCGCCATCGCGGTGCCGGCCTCGGTGGCGGTAACGATGAACGCGAGCAGACACTGAACCAGATGCTGGTCGAGATGGACGGGTTCGAGTCCAATGAGGGTGTGATCCTGATCGCCGCGACCAACCGGCCGGACGTGCTGGACCCGGCGCTGCTGCGCCCCGGCCGGTTCGACCGCCAGGTGGTGGTGCCGAATCCGGATGTCGTCGGCCGCGAAAAAATCCTGCGTGTGCATATGCGCAAGGTGCCGCTGGCCTCCGATGTTGACCCGAAGGTGATCGCTCGCGGCACGCCGGGCTTCTCCGGTGCGGACCTCGCCAATCTGGTGAACGAGGCGGCGCTGCTCGCCGCGCGTATCGGTAAGCGCGTGGTCGCCATGGCGGAGTTCGAGCACGCCAAGGACAAAGTGATGATGGGCGCCGAACGCCGCTCGCTGGTGATGTCCGACGACGAGAAGCGCATGACCGCGTATCACGAGGGAGGGCACGCGATCTGCTCCATCACCCTGCCGGAATGCGACCCGGTGCACAAAGCCACCATTATCCCGCGCGGCCGGGCGCTGGGCATGGTCATGTCCCTGCCCGAGGGTGACCGCTACTCCGTGAGCAAGGCCAAGCTGCTGCAACAGCTGATCATGGCCATGGGCGGGCGTGCGGCGGAGGAGCTGATCTTCGGGCCGGACAAGGTCTCCAACGGCGCCTCGGGCGACATCAAGATGGCGACCGACACGGCCCGGCGCATGATCACTGAGTGGGGCATGTCCGAGAAGCTCGGCATGGTTTCCTACGGCGATAATGGGCAGGAGGTGTTCCTGGGTCATTCCGTGACGCAGAACAAGAACGTCTCCGAGGCGACGGCGCGCGAGATCGACAACGAGGTTCGCGCTTTCATCGACCACGCCTATTCCGAGGCGAAACGCATCCTCACCGAGCGCCGGAACGACCTGGAAGCCCTGGCCAAGGGGCTGTTGGAATACGAGACCCTCTCGGGCGATGAAATCAAGCAAGTGCTGAACGGCGAGAAGATCATCCGCAAGGTCGTCGACGAGCCGATGCAGGATAGCCGCCGGGCTTCCGTGCCCACCGCCACGTCCAAGCCGGAACTGCCGGGCGGGCTGGGGCCGGTACCGGCGTAGGGTTCTCCGGGCGACTACCCAAGGGGGCTGAGCCTCCTTGGGCTTGGCAGAAACGGCCCGACTATTCGGGGAACTTCACCGCCCGAACCTCCCCGGCGTACTGGGCCAGGGCGGTTTGCACGAGGTCAGCGCCGTCCAGGTAGCGTTTGGCGAAACCGGGGACTTTGTCCGGGTTCAGGCCCAGCACGTCGTGCAGCACCAGCACCTGGGCATCGGTGCCGTTGCCGGCCCCGATGCCGATGGTGGGAATCGGCACGCGCTTTGTGATCTCGGTGGCAAGCTCGGCCGGAATGGCTTCAATCAGCACCATGCGCGCCCCGGCCTCGGCCAAGGTGAGTGCGTCCTCGATCAACCGGGCGGCGGCATCGGCCGTCTTGCCTTGTTTCTTGAAGCCGCCGAGCTGGCGCACATGCTGCGGGGTGAGGCCAATATGCGCGCAGACGGGGATGGCGCGCCGGGAGAGAAAGGCCACGGTCTCCGCCATCGGCGCCCCGCCTTCCAGCTTCACGATATCGGCGCCCGCCTTGAGCAGCCTTGCGGAACTGGCGAAGGCCTGGGCGGGGGATTCCTCGAAGCTGCCAAAGGGCAGGTCGGCCATCAACAGCGCGCGGGTGATTCCCTTGGCGACGAGGCGCGTGTGGTACTCTATCTGCTCCAGAGAGACGGGGAGGGTGTCGGCCTCACCTGCGATCATCATGCCCAGGCTGTCGCCCACCAGCACGGCATCCAGCCCGGCGGCGTCGGCCATCCGGGCGAAGGGATAGTCATAGGCCGTGATCATCGTCATCTTCCGGCCTTCGCGCTTGGCCTTTTCCCAAACGGCGAGGTTCTTGCTCATATCTTCTCTCCCTCCTGTTCCAGCAGCCTGAGGGCGAAGGCCACGCTCTGGGCGCGGATCGCATCGCGGCTGCCGTGGAAAATCTTGTGGTATGTGCTGGCGCCGTCCGGCCCTTCGAGGCCGAACCAGACGGTGCCGATGGGTTTCGCCGGGGTGCCGCCATCGGGTCCGGCAATGCCGGTGATGGCGACAGCCACATCCACGCCCGCGCGTGCCCGCGCCCCCTGCGCCATGCGCAGCGCCACTGGCTCCGAGACTGCTCCGGCCGTTTCCAGCAGTTCCTTCGGCACGCCGAGCATCTGTGTCTTGGCGGCATAGGCGTAGGTGATGAAGCCATGGGTGAACACGGCCGATGCACCAGGAATGGCGGTGATGGCCGCAGCCACCAGCCCGCCGGTGCAGCTTTCCGCCGTGGCGATGGTCAGCCCCTTCTGCCTGTACAGGGCAACGAGGTGCGCGGCGTTCACAGCGGCGAGACCAGATGCAGCGCCAGCACGATGGTCCATGCCATCAGCCCGGCGATGATGTCATCGCCCATGATGCCGTATTCATCCGCCCGCCTATCGGCCCAGGCGACGGGGCCGGGCTTCCAGATGTCGAACAGCCGGAACAGCGCGAAGCTGAGCAGCGCGCCTTCAAGGCTCACCTCGGTGAGCGCCAGAAGCGGGATCATCTGCCCGGCGATTTCGTCGATGACCACCCATTTTGGATCGGCATTCGCGTCCGGCAGGCGGCCGACGGCATAGACGCCGAGCGCCGTGACAGCGACGATGCCGAACAGCAGCGGCAGATGCCCGAGATGGAGCAGCAGGCAGCCCAGCGCCAGCCCAACCAGCGAGCCGAACGTGCCGGGGGCCTTGGGCGCGTAGCCCGCGCCCAAGCCGCTCGAAAGAATCGCCCAGGGGTTCAAGATTTCATCCAGGGAGCGAGCGGGGAGGCCGCCGAGTTATTGAGGATGGCGCGGTAGACGGTGATGTTTTCCAGCACGCGCTCCACGTAGTTGCGGGTCTCGCTGAAGGGGATTTCCTCGATCCAGTCGAGGATATCCACTCCGCCCTCACGGTCGCCCAATTCGGGGTCGCCGTTCTGCGCCAGCCAGCGGGAGACATTGGTCGGCCCCCCATTATAAGCGGCGATGGCAAGCGGCAGGCATTCGCCGAAATTATCATTCTCCTGCGCCAGATAGGCGGTGCCGAGCGCCATGTTGAAATGCGGGTCGAACAGGTTGCCCATGGGGATGCCCGCTTTCTTCGCGGTGCGCCGGGCGGTTTCGGGCATCAGCTGCATCAGCCCCACGGCGCCCGCGCCCGAGATCACGCTGGGGTCGAAGCTGCTTTCCTGGCGCATGATCGCATTGGCCACAGCCGGTTCCAGCGTATCGGGCGGGGTGTAGGGGGTGGGCCAGCCATCTGGCAGCAGCACCTGCCCGGCAACGCCGGCGCTGCGGGCGATCGACACGGCCGATTGCGGCAGGCCGAGGCCCAGGGCCAGCTTGGCCGCCATCACGCGGGATTTGTCGTCACCTGCGGTCTGGCCGAGCTTGTTGAGGAACATCACCGCGTCATGCGTGTCGCCCATCTGGACCAGCAGTACGGCGGCGCGGGGCAGTTCCATTAGGCCAAAATTCAGCGCGTTGACGGCCGAAAAATTTGCCACCTGGGCGCTTTGGATGCGTTGGGCCATGTCCCCGTCCGTACCGCCCAGGGCGAAATTGGCGAGCTGGCCGTAAAAGGTGCTGGGGTAGGCGGCGGCGCGGGTGTAATCCGCCGCGGCGGCGCTGCCGGTCTCGGTGCGGGCGAGCCAGTAATGGGCGCGCGCCTGGGTGATGACGGCGGGCGAGGCGGTGGCGAGCGCCCGGAACCAGGTTGCGGCCTGGTCCGGCTGCTGCAGGAAGCGCAGCAGCAGAAACCCGGCGAGGAAGTCGCGGTCGGCATTTTGCTCGCGCGCGCTGGCTGGCGGCGTTACGGCGTTGACGACGGCGTAGGCGTCCTTGGCGTCGCCCTCGCCCAGCAGGGCGCGGGCCAGCCGGTTCTGATCGGGCCAGAACATCAGCCGCTGGGCGGCATCGGCGGCGGAAAAGGCGGCCCGGCCCTGTTCCTGCCAGTTGCGCGCGGCCTGTACATCTTGCCCAGCGTCGTGCAGCGCCTCCACCTGGGTGATGAAATCCGGCGTGGGCTCCCCGGCCCGCGGCGGCAGCCCGGCGGCCTGGGCGGCGCGTAGGGCGAGCAGGCCCTGCTCCGGCCAGTCCGGATTCTGGGCAATGAACTGGTTGATCTCGTCCGCCGTGCCGCCGCCTTGGGAGGTGAGGCGGAAGAAGGTGACGAGCTTCGTCATCAGCGGGTCGCCGGTTTGCTGGGCCAGTGCGGCGGCATTGGTGAAGTCGCCGTTATGCACATCGCTCATGATCTGCGGCGTGGCGGGGGTCTGCGCGCAGGCGAGGGCGGGCAGGGCGAGAAACGGCAGGGCGGCCAGGAACTTCATGAGTATAGTGTAGCACGTGGCACATCGGGGCCAAACCCGCTTGCAGCGTCGCGGTGCGCGGATTACGTGATAGCCAGCAGGAGAAAGAGTAAAAATGTTTCACGGCTCCCTGACCGCTCTGGTCACCCCCATGCATGAGGACGGGCGCATCGATGAGGATGCTTATGCCCGCCTGATCGATTGGCAGATCGCCGAAGGCACCTCCGGGCTGGTCCCGGTCGGCACCACCGGCGAATCGCCCACGTTGAGCCATGAGGAACATAAACGCGTGGTCGAACTGGCGGTGGCCGGGGCCAAGGGCCGCGTGCCGGTGCTGGCCGGGGCGGGCTCGAATTCCACGGCCGAGGCGATCAGCCTGGCGCAGCACGCGCAGAAGGCCGGGGCGGATGGCGTGCTCGTCGTCACCCCGTACTACAACAAGCCGACGCAGGAGGGGCTTTACCGCCACTTCAAGGCGATTGCCGAGTCGATCTCGATTCCGGTAGTCATCTACAACATCCCCGGCCGCTCGGTCATCGACATGACGGTAGAGACGATGGCCCGCCTCGCCGAGATCAAGAACATCGTGGGGGTGAAGGACGCGACCGCGAACCTGACCCGCCCGCTGCACACGCGCCGCGCCTGCGGGGCGGATTTCATCCAGCTCTCGGGCGAGGACCACACGTTGGTCGCCTATCTCGCCAGTGGCGGGCATGGCTGCATCTCCGTCACCGCCAACGTCGCGCCCCGGCTCTGCGCCGAGGTACATGCGGCCTGGGCCCGCGGCGACGTGAAGGAGGCGCTGGACATCCAGATGCGCCTGCTGCCGCTGCACGACGCTATGTTCTGCGAGAGCAACCCCGGCCCGGTGAAATACGCGGCCTCGTTGCTCGGCTTTGGAACCAACACGGTTCGCCTGCCGCTGGCGCCGGTTGCCGAGGCCAGTGCCGCGCGGATCAAGGCGGCGATGCTGGAAGTTGGCCTGCTGAATTGAGCAAGGACGAGAAAAAATCGGGCCTCATCTCGCACGGGATGGCGGCGCAGAACCGCAAGGCCCGGTTCGACTACAAGATACTCTCCACCGTGGAGGCCGGCATCGTGCTGAAGGGGCCGGAGGTGAAGTCGCTGCGGCTTGGCCGGGCCACGCTGAACGAGGCCTGGGCGGGCGAGCGCGACGGCGAGCTGTATCTGTTCAACATGTATATCCCCGAATACCAGGGCGGGGTGCTCTCGCGCTTCGAGCCGCGCGGGCTGCGCAAGCTGCTGGTGAAGCGCAAGGAGCGGAACCAGATTTTTGCCGCCATCTCGCGCGAGCGCCAGACGATCGTGCCGCTGGACATCCATTTCAACCAGCGCGGCCTGGCGAAGGTGACGCTGGGTATCGCCGAGGGCAAGCAGAAATCCGATAAACGCCAAACCGCGGCCGCGCGGGACTGGCAGCGCGAAAAGGCAAGGCTGCTGCGGAATAGGTGAGCGCGTCATCGCGAGCGGAGCGACGCGATCCATCTCCGTGACGAGGCGGAAAGATGGATTGCTTCGCTATGCTCGCAATGACGGCTTACGCCAGCAGCCCTCGAATATTCTCCACCACGCTTTCGAACATCGGCGCGGTCAGCCGGCCGGTGTTCACGTTGTATTGCGAGGTATGGAAGCTGTCCGCCAGCACCCGCCCGTTGGGCAGCTCGTGCATCACCCCGTGGGCAAACTTGTAGGCCGTGGGCTTCAGCCCCAGCACGCGCAATATGCCCTCATGCGGTTCCCGCCCAATGGCCAGGAACACGCGCAGATTCGGCATTTCCGCGATCTCTTCGGCCAGGAAGGGGCGGCAGGTATTGATCTCCTGCGTTTGCAGCTTGTGCTGCGGCGGGGCGCAGCGCACGGCGTTGGTGATGCGGCAATCGTGCAGGGTCAGCCCGTCATCGGCGCGTTCCTCATAGTTGCCGCTGGCGAAGCCGGTCTTCAGCAGGGTGGCGAAGAGCAGCCGCCCGGCGACATCGCCGGTGAAGGGGCGGCCCGTGGTGTTGGCGCCGTTCACGCCGGGGGCCTGGCCCACCACCAGCAGCCGGGCGGAAAGCGGCCCGAAGCTCGGCACCGGGGCGTTGAAGCCATGCGGAATGGCGCGGCGGTTGCTCTCCCGGTATGTCGCGAGGCGCGGGCAGAGCGTGCAGTCGTGGTCCGGTGTCACGATTCGTCGTCTTCCCGCGTGCGGCCGCGCCCTTCCTGGGCCCGCCGCGTGAATTCCGGGGCGATGTCCGCCAGTTCCACATACTGGTCCGCCTGCCGGCGCAGCTCGTCCGCGATCATCGGCGGGGAGGTCTTGATGGTCGAGATAACCGAGACGCGCACGCCCTTGCGCTGGACGGCCTCAACGAGGCGGCGGAAATCGGAGTCGCCCGAGAACAGGATGGCGTGGTCAAGCTTCGGCGCCAGCTCCAGCATGTCAATCGCCAGCTCGATATCCATGTTGCCCTTGATGCGCCGGCGGCCCATGGCGTCGGTGAACTCCTTGGCTGGCTTGGTCACCAGGCTGTAGCCGTTATAGGCCAGCCAGTCTGTTAGAGGCTTGAGCGGCGAGTATTCTTCGGTCTCCAGCAGGGCGGAATAATAGTAGGCGCGCAGCAGATTGGTTTTCGCGGCGAAGCAGTCGAGCAGTCTGCGGTAGTCGATATCAAAGCCCAGGCTGCGTGTGGCGGCGTACAGGTTGGCGCCATCGATGAACAAGGCCGTGCGTTCCTGGGACGAAAAACGAATCATGTTTTTTTGCTTCTCATGAAATAAACGTTAAGACAGATATACAACGCGGCGAATAATGTTAGAAAGGTCCCATCGTTTAAGCCAGCCGGACCGGGACCAGAAAGAGGTATTCGCCCAATATGATACTGATTGCCATCGGTGCCAACCTGCCGGGGCCGGACGGCAAGTCTCCACTGGAGACGTGCCAGGCTGGGGCGGAAGCCGTGCGCGCCATTCCCGGGCTGAGCTTCGTCGCGCTGTCCCCCTGGTACCGCACCGCCGCCATCCCCCGCGCGGATGATCCGGATTACTGCAACGGCATGATCCGGATGGAAGGGGAGATCGCGCCCGCCGAGCTGCTGACCCGGCTGCACGAGATTGAGGAACGGTTCAACCGCGTGCGTTCCGTGCCGAACGCCCCGCGCACGCTGGACTTGGATATCATCGACCTCAACGGCACCATCCGCGCCGTGCCGGACCCGATCCTGCCGCACCCCAGGGCGCATCTGCGCGCCTTCGTGCTGCGTCCGTTGCTCGATGTCGCTCCTGCCTGGCGCCACCCCACGCTGCGCCGGAGCGTGACCACGCTGCTGGCCGAGCTGCCCCCGCAGGCGCTTCAGCCCTGGCATGACGAACCGGGCTAAAGGCTTGCATCGCGCCTGCGCGCGGGTTAAGGCAGTCATTCAATTTTTTGCCTGGAGCGTTTTGGATGGCCCGCGTCACCGTCGAGGACTGCGTTTTGAAAGTGCCAAACCGGTTTGAACTGGTTCTGTTGGCCGCGCAGCGTGCCCGTAACATCAGCCGCGGCGAGCAGCTGACCATCGACCGGGACAATGACAAGAACCCGGTCGTGGCCCTGCGCGAGATCGCCGATGAGACCCTGGCCCTGCCGGAGCTGGAGCAGGATCTGGTGAAGGGCCTCTCCCGCGTGCCGGAGCCCGAGCCGGTGGACGAGGAGGTGGTGGACCTGATCCCCACCGAGCAGAACATTTTCGGCCTGCAGGATGTGTCCGCCGAGGAAGAGGCCGCCGCCATGGCCGCCGAGTCCGAGGAAATCATGTCGCCGGAGGATATCCAGGCGGCGATCGAGGCGGAACTCGGCGGCAAATCCTCCCGCCGGTAACTTTGCATGCGGACGGGCTGCCGTGCCATGAGCCTGTCCTATTTGCCTGAAGGGCTGCCCGCGCGCCCGCCGCAGTTCCACCCGGAACTGCGCGGGCTTTTGGCGCGCATAGCCTCCTACGACGCCAAGGCCGATCCGGCGCTCATCGACGAAGCCTATGGCCTGGCCGAGCAGGCGCATGCCGCGCAGAAGCGCGACAACGGCGAGCCCTACATCACCCACCCGCTGGCGGTGGCAAGCATCCTTGCCGGCTATAAGCTCGACGCTGCCTCCATCATCACCGCGCTGCTGCACGACACGGTGGAGGACACCTCTCTCACCCTGGCGGACATCCGGAAGCGTTTCGGGCCGGAAATCGCCGGGCTGGTGGATGGCGTCACCAAGCTGACCCGCCTCGAGCTGCAGTCGGACCGCACTAAGCAGGCGGAGAATTTCCGTAAGCTGGTGCTGGCGATGAGCAAGGATATCCGCGTCCTCATCGTCAAGCTCGCGGACCGGCTGCACAACATGCGCACCATCGGCGCCATCTCGGCCGCGCATAAGCGCCAGCGCATCGCGCGCGAGACGATGGAGATCTACGCGCCGCTGGCCGAGCGCATCGGCATGGAATCGGTGAAGACCGAGCTGCAGACGCGCTCCTTCGCCGAGATCGACCCGGAAGCCTACGAGACCATCCAGGCGCGACTGAACTTCCTGCGCGGGCAGGGGGCGGATGTCATCGAGGAGGTGCGCCGGGAGCTGATGAAGGTCTGCGGCGAGGCGGGCGTGAATGCGGTGGAAATCGCGGGACGCGAAAAGTCGCCCTATTCCATCTGGCAGAAGATGCAGCGGCGCAACGTGGCGTTCGAGCAGCTCTCGGACATCATGGCCTTCCGCATCATCGTGCCGTCGCGCGCCGATTGCTATGTCACGCTCGGCGCCATACATGCCGCCTATCCGGTGATCGCCGGGCGCTTCAAGGACTACATCTCGACGCCCAAGACCAACGGCTACCAGTCGTTGCATACCGGCGTCACCCTCCGGCAGCCGCGCAACCAGAAGATCGAGATCCAGATACGCACGCCGGAGATGCAGGCGGTGGCGGAAGCCGGCGTGGCCGCGCACTGGTTGTATAAGCAAACAGATGCCTCGGCCGGTGATGTGCAGAAATTCCGCTGGGTGCAGGACCTGCTGGAAATTCTGGAAAACTCCGCGCCCGACGAGTTTCTGGAGAACACCAAGCTGGAGCTGTACCAGGACCAGGTGTTCTGCTTCACGCCCAAGGGCCAGCTGATCCAGTTGCCACGCGGCGCCACCTCGGTGGATTTCGCCTACGCTGTGCACTCGCAGATTGGCGATACCTGCGTTGGCGCGCGCATCAATGGCCGGCTTATGCCGCTGCGCTACGAGCTGCAGAATGGCGACCAGGTGGAAATCCTCACCGCGCGCGGCGGCACGCCGTCCCCGGCCTGGGAGCGCTTCGTCGTCACCGGCAAGGCGCGGGCACGCATACGCCGCTTCCTGGCGCAGCAGATGCGCGACGCGCACCGCGACGCGGGCAAGTCGATCCTCGCCAAGGCCTTCCGCCAGGAAGGCGTGGACGGCTCCGAAAAAGTGCTGGAGCCGGTGCTGAAGGCGCTGAAACAGGCGAGCGTGGACGATCTTTACGTCGCGGTCGCCACCGGGATCATCGGCGCGAAGGACGTAATCCACGCTGCATATCCGGAGCTGCGCGCCTCCCGCGCGCCGCGTGTTCTGCCGGCCTTTATGGGCGGGTCGCTCACCGCCCGTTCGCCGCGCACCACATCGAAGGGCGATTCCGGCCTGCCGATCACCGGCATCATCGCCGGCATGGACGTGAATTACGCCGGGTGCTGCCATCCGCTGCCGGGCGACAAGATCGTCGGCATCGTCACCACCGGCAAGGGCGTGACCGTGCACGCCAAGGATTGTGCGACGCTCGATACCTTCGCCGCAACGCCGGAGCGCTTTATCGACATCGATTGGGACCAGGCGGGCATCGCCAAGCTGGACCCGAAGACGCAGCGCTTCACCGGCCGCATCAGCGTCATCGCCAACAATTCGCCGAACGCGCTCGCCAACCTTACCAACGCCGTGGCCAAGCAGGACGGCGCCATCGCCAATCTGAAGGTCCTGCACCGCCAGCAGGATTTCTTCGAGACCATGGTGGATGTGGAGGTGCGCGACGCGCGCCATCTCAACCAGGTCATCGCCGGGCTGCGCGGCACCACGGGTATCGCACAGGTCGAGCGCGAGCGGGCATGATCATCGGGATCGGCTCCGATATGTGCGATATCAGGCGGATCGAGACGGCCTTGGCCCGGCATGGCGAGCGCTTCACCCTGCGGGTGTTCTCCGAGGTGGAGCGGGCGCGCTCCGAGCGCCGCACGCATTTCCGCGCGCCGAGTTACGCCAAGCGCTTCGCCGCCAAGGAGGCCTGCGCCAAGGCGCTCGGCACCGGCTTCCGCCATGGCGTGTTCCTCTCGGACCTGTGTGTGGTGAACCTGCCCTCCGGTCAGCCGACGCTGGAACTGCACGGCGCGGCGGCGGAACGGCTGCGCGCCATCACCCCGCACGGCTACGCGTCGAGCATCTTTCTCTCGCTGACCGATGAATACCCCTACGCCTATGCGCAGGTAATCATTTCCGCCGAGCCGTTAGCCGCCACTTAACTTCGTCCGCGCTGCTCACCAGCGCGCTCCTGGCTGGCCATGGCCGGGCGGGCTTGAGCCCGGCTTCATGGCGCACACATAATTGCGGATGGAGCAGGACCATTTCTACGAGCCAGCCAAGGGGCATGGGCTGAAGCACGACCCGTTCAACGCCATTATCGGGCCGCGCCCGATCGGCTGGATATCCTCGCGTGGGGCGGACGGCTCTGTGAATCTGGCGCCGTACAGCTTCTTTAACGCCTTCTGCTACCACCCGCCGATCATCGGGTTCTCCAGCATCGGCGCCAAGGACACGTTGCGCAACGTGCGTGAGACCCGGGAGTTCGTGTGGAACCTCGCCACGCGGGAGCTGGGCGAGGCGATGAACGCCAGCTCCGCCGCCGCGCCCTATGGTGTGGATGAATTCACTCTGGCCGGGCTGGCGAAGGCGCCCTCAAACCTGGTGCAGGTGCCGCGCGTGGCGGTGAGCCCAGTGAATTTCGAGTGCAAGCTGGCGGATATCGTGCAGCTTAGAGGCTGGCGGGGCGAACCGGCCTCGGCGTGGCTGGTGCTGGGCGAGGTGGTGGGCGTGCATATCGCCCCGCATCTGATCGTGGATGGCGTGTTCGACACGTTCAGCGCGCACATCCTGCTGCGCGCCGGCGGTGCGACGGCCTACGCCGAGGTGCCGCCGGAATCCAGGCTGGATATGAAAAGGCCGGGGTAGGGCGTCATGGCGAGCGCAGCGACGCCATCCATCTTCTTGAAGCTGTTGGAGATGGATGGCTTCTGGCGGCGCGCGCCGCCCTCGCAATGACGGCTACGCCTCGGCGATATCCCGGAAATACGGCTCCACCTTGCCCTTGAGCTTCATGGTCAGTGGCTTGCCGTGGCGGTCGGTGGTTTTGCCCGCAGCCACGCGCACCCATCCTTCGGAGACGCAGTACTCTTCCACGTTGGTCTTCTCGACGCCGTTGAAGCGGATGCCGATGCCGCGTTCCAGCAGCTTTTCGTCAAAAAACTTGCTGTCCGGATCGGTGGACAGGCGGTCGGGGGTGGTGTCGCTCATAGCATCTTGCTCAGTTTACGTTTGAGTTTGGTAAAGAAGCTCGCCGCCGGCGAGTCGGCCAGGGCCACCACGGGCACGGTGGCCAGGGTTTTGCCGTTGGCGCTGTAGGTTACGTTGCCCAGCGTCTCGCCCTTGGTCACGCCGGGGGTGAGGTCGGCGGTGTAGGCGATGTTGTGGGTCACGCTGTTGGCGGCATCGGCGGGCAGGGTCAGGAACACGTCCTGCGCCGGGCCGACCGGCACGCTGCCGCTATCCAGCGCGTCGCTGTTCAGCGTGTCGATCTGCTGGTTGGCAGTGGCGATCTTATCGTCGGTGAAGAATTTCTGGCCGTAGGCGAGCAGCGTCTCGATGGCGGCGGTGCTTTCGCCCCAGGTCGGCCCGCCGGTCACCACGGCGATCAGCCGCATGCTGCCGCGCTGAGCTGTGGCGTCGATGCAATGGCCGCTTTCCTTGGTCAGGCCGGTCTTGAGGCCATCCACCGTGGGGTCCTTGGCCAGCACAGGGTTCCAGCTCGCCTGGGTGATGTTGGCGTAGGTGTAGCTCTGCTGCTTGGAGATATCGAGGAGCTCCGGCTCATTCTGCAGAATGGCGCGGGAGAGCAGGGCCACGTCCATGGCCGAGGTGTGCAGCGCCGGGTCGGGCAGGCCGGTGGGGTTGGTGTAGTTGGTGTCGGTGAGGCCGATGCTGGCGGCCTCCTTGTTCATCATCTGCACGAAGGCGTCGGTGGAGCCGGCCACCTGCTCGGCCAGGGCGGTCGCGGCGTCGTTGCCCGAGTCGATGATCAGTCCGTGCAGCAACTGGTCCACGGTCACCACCGATTTCGGGTCGATGAACATGGTGGAACCCTGCTGGTGCCAGGCATTCACCGAGATGGGCACCGTCTGGTCCAGCTTCAGCCCGCCGCTGTGCAGCGCCTTGTAGGTCAGGTGCGCGGTCATCAGCTTGGTCAGGCTGGCGGGGGGGAGCTGCGCATGTGGCGCGGCCTCGGCCAGGATGGCGCCGGTGGCGGCGTCCATCAGCACATAGGCGGTCATGTCCGGCAACACTGGCGGGGTGGGGGTGGATTTGTCCCCGGCCGGGGAATCGGGCACCGGCGCCGGGCCAGTGGGCGCCGCGGTTGCGCCGATCTTTTCGGCCTGAGCGGCGGCGGTGTGCGGCCCGTTATCCACGGCTGCCTTTTGGGCGTGGTGCGTCTTGGCCATGGCGGCGGGGGCGAAAACCAGCGCGGCGGCGAGGGCGGCGCGGGACAAACCGGTGGTCTTGAACATCGGCGAATCGGTCTCCATGCGGGGCTGGCAGATGCCACCTCTCTGTACCCATTTGTTGACACGCCGCAAGCGCCGGGATTGATGGAGGTAGGTTAAGAGCGGTTATTTAATGTAATGCGGAGCATGGGGCTGGGGGAAGTGCTGCGGACTTTGGCCATCGCCCTGGCGGTGGCGGTGGGTATCCAGCACTTCCTGTTCGCACCGTACTGGATACCCTCGGGCAGCATGGTTCCGGCGCTGCTGCCGGGCGATTGCATCATCGTGAGCAAATTCGCCTATGGCCATCCGTTCCGGCGTGGGGATGTTGTGGTGTTCACCTCGCCCACCGGCTCGGGCGAGGTGCTGATCAAGCGCGTCATCGGCCTGCCCGGAGATACGGTGCAGATGCAAGGCGGCCGGCTGTTCATCAACGGCCAGGCGGTGCCTTGCGCGGATGAGGGCCATTACGAGGATGACAGCGGGGAGGGGCCTGTCGTCGCCCGGCTTTGCGCCGAAACCCCGCCAGGGGGTAAGGGCTACCCCATTCTCAAGGTGACGGACGAAGGCTTCGCCAACAACACGCCGGTCTATACCGTCCCGCCGGGCGATTTGTTCCTGCTGGGCGATAACCGGGACAATTCCGAGGATTCGCGCTTCGCCGCCGGGCCGGTGGGCTACGTGCCGGAGGCGGATGTGATCGGCCCCGCCGTGCTGGTGCTGGGCTCGGTGGATCTGCTCGCGCCGGGCTTAACCCCGCGGCTGGGTCGGTTCTTCCATCGGGTAAACTGAGGCGTTTTCTTGACAAGCCGCCAGTGCCGGGTTTGATGCGGCAAGCTTTGAGGATTGACACATAGATGGCACGGCACGCTCAGAATTCAGGCGGTTTTACCGAATTCGTCAAAACTATTGTCTATGCCGGGCTGATCGCCGTTGGCATCCACACCTTCCTGTTCGAGCCGTTCTACATCCCCTCGGGCTCCATGGTGCCGACCTTGCTGGTGGGTGACTATCTCGTGGTGAACAAGTTCGCCTACGGCTATTCGCATTTCTCCTTCCCCTTCGCGCCGGATTTCTTCTCCGGCCGCTGGCCCGCCGGCATGCCAAAACGCGGTGACGTGGTGGTGTTCCGCCCGCCGGGCCAGCCGGATGAGGATTTCATCAAGCGCGTTATCGGCTTGCCGGGCGACACGATCCAGGTGACGAACGGGCAGTTGCTCATCAACGGCCAGCAAGTGCCGCGCGCAGATGCCGGCACCTATAGCGACGACAGCGATTCCTACGGCCCGCCTGTGCTGGCGCGCGACTATACGGAGACCCTGCCGGGCGGGAAGACGCACCAGCTCCTCAAGCGCACCGATGACGGCTTCGCCAACAACACGCCGGTCTATACCGTGCCGGCGGGCGATCTGTTCCTGATGGGCGACAACCGCGACGATTCCGAGGATTCGCGCTTCCTTGACGGCCCGGTAGGCTATGTGCCGCTCGAGAACGTTATTGGGCCGGCGGGGCTGATCTTCTTCTCCATCGATCTGCAGCACCCGTTCTGGCAGGTCTGGTACTGGCCCTTCGAGATCCGCTGGGGCCGCATGCTGCATTCCATTACGTGAGCGGGTTGATCTCCGCCCAGGCCCTGCTGGGGCATGAGTTCTCCCGTCCGGAACTGCTGGCCGAGGCGCTGACCCACCGCTCCGCCGCCGGGGCCAAGGGCGTGGGCTCGAACGAGCGGCTGGAATTCATCGGCGACCGCGTGCTTGGCCTGGTGGTGGCGGAATGGCTCATCGAGCGCTTCCCCGCTGAGCAGGAGGGTAAGCTCGGGCCCCGCCTGGCCTCGCTGGTCTCCAAGCCGTCTTTGGCCGCCATCGCCGAGGCGCGCGGCGTGGCGGCGATGCTGAACGTGGCGCCGGGCGAGGCGAAGCGCGGCGTGTCCACCCAGGCGAATGTGTTGGCCGATGCGCTGGAGGCGATGATCGGGGCGCTGTACCTCGATGCCGGGCTGGATGCGGCCAAGGCGTTCATCCGCCGGGTGATGGCGGATGTGGTGGATGCCCAGGCGGCGCCGCCCAAGGACCCGAAGACCGCGCTCCAGGAGTGGGCGCTCAAGCGCGCGCTGCCGCTGCCGGCATACAAGGTGGTGTCGCAGAGTGGCCCCTCGCACGCGCCGCTATTCGTGATACGTGTGAGCGTGGGCCAGGCGAGCGCCGAGGCTAAGGCCGGAGCCAAGCGCGCGGCGGAACAGGAGGCAGCGCGAATGCTGCTGGAGGTACTACCAGAATGAGTAAATGTGGATTTGTGGCGCTGATCGGTGCGCCGAACGCGGGGAAATCGACCCTGCTGAACCGGCTGACCGGCGCGAAGCTCTCTATCGTCACGCCCAAGGCGCAGACGACGCGCGCCCGCGTGCTGGGGATTCTGGTGCGAAACGAGGCGCAGATGCTGTTCGTGGACACGCCCGGCATTTTCGCGCCCAAGCGCAGGCTGGATCGCGCCATGGTCGCCGCCGCGTGGGACGGCGCGGCCGAGGCCGACTACGTGCTGCTGCTGGTGGATGCCAAGGCCGGGCTGACCGACGCGGTGCGTGAGATCGTCACCAAGGCCGCGGCCTCGGGGCGCAAGATGGCGCTGGTGCTGAACAAGATCGACCTGATCGACCGGCAGAAGCTGTTGCCGCTGACGCAGGAACTGGCGGCGCTGGCTGAATTCGAGCAGGTCTTCATGATCTCCGCCAATACCGGCGATGGCCTCGACGTGCTGCTGGATTTCTGTACCGCCAAGCTGCCCGAGAGCCCGTTCCTCTACCCCGAGGACGAGATGACCGACCTGCCGGACCGGCTGCTCGCCGCCGAGATCGTGCGCGAGCAGATCTTCCTGCAAACGCGCGACGAAGTGCCCTACGGCACCACGGTGGAGACGGAGAGCTTCAAGGAGCAAAGCGGTAAAATCCGCATCGACGCCGTCATCTACGTGGCGCGGCCGGGGCACAAGGCGATCCTGATTGGCGCCGGGGGCAGCCGC
>DATIWS010000240.1:0-2478 GCA_035519275.1 Acidocella sp.
GGCCGGAATCCAGGTCGAGAACTCCAAGGGCGAGTGCAATCTCGGCCAGCACGAGATCAATTTCCGCTACGGCCCGGCGCTCACCACCTGCGACGAGCACGTCATATATAAAGAGGCGGCGAAGGAGATCGCGGCGCAGGATGGCGTGGCCATCACCTTCATGGCCAAGTTCAACGAGCGCGAGGGCAATTCCTGCCACACGCATCTCAGCCTGCGCAACGAGGCGGACGAGCCCATGTTCCTGGACGCCGATGGCCATTCGCCGTCGAAATTCTTCAAGCAATTCATGGCCGGGCTGCTGCGCCACGCGCCGGAAATCGCGCTATTCTTCGCGCCCAACATCAACTCCTACAAGCGTTTCGCCCTGGGCAGCTTCGCCCCCACGGCGCTGGCCTGGGGCATGGACAACCGCACCTGCGCGTTCAGGGTGCTCGGGCATGGCGGGTCCTTACGCGTGGAGAACCGCCTGCCGGGCGGCGACGTGAACCCGTATCTGGCGCTGGCCGCGATGATCGCCGCGGGCCTCGCGGGGGTCGAGGGCGACTACGCTCCGGTGCCGCTGTTCACCGGCAACGCCTACACTGCCGACCTCCCGCGCGTGCCCCACACGCTCGCCGACGCGGCGAAGCTGTTCACGGAAAGCGAGTTCACCCACGCGGTGTTCGGCGCTGACGTGGTGAAGCACTATACTAACATGGCGAAAGTAGAGTTGGACGCGTTCAACGCGGCCGTGACTGACTGGGAACGCTTCCGGTCTTTTGAAAGGATGTAATCTACCATGGAACTACGCGGTAATTGGCGAATCCCGACGGAGATTCTGGCCGGCGCCGGGCGCATTGCCGAACTGCCCGGCCGCGTGCGCGATGCCGGTATCAGCCGTGTGCTGATCGTCACCGATCCCGGCGTGGCCGGCCTGCCCTTCTTCGACGGCATCGTGGAGTCATTCGAGAAGGCTGGCATCGCCACGGCGGTGTTCAATGACGTACATCCCGACCCGCAAGCGGCCGATGTGGCCGCCGGGGCGGCGGCGTACAAGGCGCATGGCGCGCAGGCCGTGGTCGCCATCGGCGGCGGCTCGGGGCTGGATTGCGGCAAGTCCGTCGCACTCGCCGTTTCCACTTCCCGCCCGCTCTGGGATTTCGAGATCACCCTGCCGACCCCGGCTCTGGACAGCCCGATCCCGCCGATCTTCGCCGTGCCCACCACCGCGGGCACCGGCTCCGAGGTGGGGCGCGCCAGCGTGGTCATCGACCCCGCGAAGCGCCGCAAATACATCCTGCTGCATGCGCAGATGCTGCCGCGCCTGGTGGTGCTTGACCCCGAGCTGACCTATGGCCTGCCGCCGTTCATCACCGCCTGGACCGGCATGGACGCGCTGGCCCACTCGCTGGAGGCGTTTTACGGCCCGTTCTACCACCCGATCGCCGATGGCATCGCCGTTGAGGGCATGCGGCTGGTGAAGGAGAACCTCATCACCGCCGTGAACGAGCCGCGCAACACCGAGGCGCGCATGAACATGCTCGCCGCCGCCTCCATGGGCGCCACCGCGTTCCAGAAGGCGCTGGGCGCGATCCACTCGCTCTCCCACCCCATCGGCGCGCGCTTCCACGCGCATCACGGCCTGACCAACGCCGTGCTGATGCCCTATGTGCTGGCCTTCAACCGCCCGTGCATCGAGGCGAAGATCGCCTACGCGGCGCAGGCTCTTGGCATCGAGAACGGGTTCGACGGTTTTCTCGCCTGGGTGCTGGAACTGCGCGAGGCGCTGAACATTCCGCACACGCTGGAGGCGCTGAAGGTGACGCCGGACGCGCTGGAAGACCTCGCCGCCGAGGCGGTGGCCGACCCGAACACCCCTGACAATCCGCGCAAGGCGGATAAGGCCGACATGCTGCGCATCCTGCAGGCGGCGATGGCTGGGACGATGGCGGGCTTGAGCGATTAAAACACGAGGCCGGGGGCAACCCCGGCCTTTTTGGTGGTGCCTTAGTTGAGTTTCGGGTTTCGACCCAATATCGCCATTCTGGATCAGTTAAAGCGAGCCCGAAAACGGTCGTTCAGCGTCGCACCTTCGCGACAGCAACCCGTCAATGTCAGCCATTCAGGGAGCTTTTTCACACTCTTGGACAAACGCTTCCGATAGCCTAGACTCGACCGTAAACCCCCGCCGAGGTTGCGGTGGGGTGAAGTGACGGATGAAGCGATGGCAGACGAAGTTGAGCTTGATGATTGGAATGCAGAGCTTGAAGGGGAGGTTCAAGCTCAGGGTATCGAGTCGCTAGTCGTTTATTCTAGGGATTGGACGGTCGAGACGATTATCAGCCAAATAGAAAAAGATAATATCGACCTTAATCCCAAGTTTCAGCGCCGAAACGCATGGAATGATGCGAAAAGAAGCAAGCTTCTCGAATCACTGATCATCGGCATCCCCGTTCCAGAAATCGTTCTTGCAGAGGACACGGAAAAGAAGCGGTCTTT
>DATIWS010000241.1:0-6806 GCA_035519275.1 Acidocella sp.
CTTCAACCGCATGCGCGAGCGCCTGCGCCGCTTCCTGGTCCAGCGCACCACCATGCTGGCTGGTGTCTCGCACGATCTGCGCACCCCGCTCACCCGGCTGCGCCTGGCGCTGGCCATGCAGCCGCAGATTTCGCCGCAGGACCTTGCCGATATGACCGGGGATATCGAGGAAATGGAGCGGCTGATCGGCGTCTATCTCAACTTCGCCCGTGGCGAGGGCAGTGAGCAGCCAGCGCCCACAGACATCGCGGCACTGCTCGACGACATCTGCGCCGCCGCCCGCCGCGCCGGGGCCAATATCAGCCTGGACGTCCCGCCCGGCCTGACCGCCACCATCCGCGCCGAGGCCATGCGCCGGGCGCTGACCAACCTCATCGACAATGCCCGCCGCCACGCCAACCGGATCTGGGTCGGCGCCAGCCAGACCGGCCAGCGCACCCTGCAGATACTCGTTGACGATGACGGGCCGGGCATCCCCGCCGCCAAGCGCGAGACCCTGCTCCGCCCCTTCGAAAGCGAGGACCCCGCCGGTACCGGACTCGGACTCACCATCGCCTGCGATATCGTCATCGCCCATGGCGGCGCCATCCGCCTGCTCGACCGCCCCGGCGGGGGCCTGCGCATCGCCATCGACCTGCCAGTATAGCTTCGTCGGTGGGGCCGGTGCCGCAGGGGGCGCTGCCCCCTGGCCCCCGCCAAGGGCCGAGAGGCCCTTGGAACCCACCCGGATCGAAAAAGGGCTCCACAAGGGAGCCCTTTTTCGATCCGATTATTGAGGTCCAGGAACTCGGTTCCTGGTGGGGGGATCAAAGGGGGGCAAAGCCCCCCTTTGGGCACAGCCCTGAACGCCGGGGCTACCCGGCGACGAAGCGCTCCAGCCAGTGGATGGTGTAGTCCCCGGCGACGAAATCCGGTGCCTCCAGGATGCGCTGGTGCAGCGGGATGGTGGTCTTGATGCCGGTGATGACGAATTCGCGCAGGGCGCGCTTCATCCGCGCGATGGCTTCCTCGCGGGTCTTGCCGTAGGTGATCAGCTTGGCGATCAGGCTGTCGTAATGCGGCGGCACGCGGTACCCGGCGTAGAGGGCGCTATCGACGCGCACGCCGAGCCCACCCGGCGGGTGGAAGACCTCCACGAGGCCCGGCGAGGGGGCGAAGGTTTCCGGATCCTCGGCGGTGATGCGGCATTCGATGGCATGGCCCGCCAGCACGACGTCGTTCTGGGTGTAGCCCAGGGGCTGCCCAGCGGCGATGCGGATCTGCTCGCGCACCAGATCGATGCCGGAGATCGCCTCCGAGACCGGATGCTCCACCTGCAGGCGGGTGTTCATCTCGATGAAGGCGAACTGCCCGTCCTGGTACAGGAATTCCAGCGTCCCGGCGTTGCGGTAGCCGATCTTCTTCAGCGCGGTGGTCACGGTCTCGCCCAGGGCGTCGCGCTGTTCCGGGGTGATGACCGGGGAGCCGGCTTCTTCCAGCACCTTCTGGTGGCGGCGCTGGAGCGAGCAGTCGCGCTCGCCGACATGCACCACCTCGCCATGGTTGTCGGCCAGGATCTGCAGCTCGATATGGCGCGGCTTGTCCAGGTATTTTTCCATGTACACGGCGTTATTGCCGAAGGCGGCACCCGCTTCGGCGCGGGCCTCGCGCCAAGCGGCCTCAAGCTCGGAAGCCTCGCGCGCCACCTTCATGCCGCGCCCGCCGCCGCCAGCGGCAGCCTTGATCAGCACCGGGTACATGATGCGCTCGGCGACATCACGCGCCTCTTCCAGCGAGGCAAGCTCGCCCACGGAGCCGGGCACCAGCGGCACGCCGAGATCCGCCATGGTGGTCTTGGCGGTGATCTTGTCGCCCATCATGCGGATATGCTGCGCGGTGGGGCCGATGAAGACGAGGTTATGCGCTTCCACCATCTCGGCGAAGGCGGCGTTCTCGGAGAGGAAGCCGTAGCCCGGATGGATCGCCTCGGCGCCGGTGATCAGCGCGGCGGAGATGATGGCGGGCATGTTGAGGTAGGAGTCGCGCGCCAGCGGCGGGCCGATGCACACGCTCTCATCCGCCAGGCGGACATGCATGGCGTCGGCATCGGCCGTGGAATGCACCGCGACCGAGGAGATGCCGAGTTCCCGGCAGGCGCGCAGGACGCGGAGCGCGATTTCGCCGCGATTGGCGATGAGGATTTTTTTGAACATCTTATTCGATGATCATCAGCGGCTCGTCGAACTCCACGGGCGCGCCGGAGGTGACCAGGATCTGCTTCACCACGCCCGCGCGCGGCGCCTTGATCTGGTTGAAGGTCTTCATCGCCTCGACCAGCAGCAGCGTGGCCCCGGCTTCGACGCTCTGGCCGACCGAGACATAGGCCGGGGCGCCGGGTTCGGCGGAGAGATAGGCAACGCCGACCATCGGGCTCTTCACCAGGCCGGGGTGCTTGGAAAGGTCGGCGGGCGCTGCGACCGGGGCGGCGGCGGCAACCGGGGCGGCCACGGCCACGGGGGCGGCAACCGGCACGGCCACCTGGGTAACGGCGCGGGCCAGCCGCACCTTGCGGTCGCCCTCGGCCAGTTCGATCTCAGAGAGGCCGGTCTCGTTCAGCAGCGCCGCGAGTTCGGCCAGGGTCTTGGGGTCGAATGTGAGGCTCATTGGTCGTCTTCTTCTTCCAGGATGTCGGAAAGGGCAATCAGCGCCAGCCTATAGCCCGCAAATCCAAGACCGCAAATCACCCCCGAGGCGGCGCGGGACACATAAGAGTGGTGGCGGAAGGATTCGCGCTTGTGGATGTTGGACAGATGCACCTCGATAACCGGGATCTCGAGCGTGGCGATCGCGTCCATCAGCGCAACGGAGGTATGCGAATACCCGGCGGGATTGATGATGAGGCCGCGCGCGCGTTCGCCCGCTTCCTGCACCCAGGTGATCAGCTCGCCTTCCATGTTGGTCTGGCGGCATTCGATGGCCAGGCCCAGGCCTTCCGCGGTTTCCGCGCACAGGGTTTCCAGGTCGTCCAGCGTGCCGGTGCCGTAGATGTCCGGCTCGCGCGTGCCGAGGAGGTTCAGATTCGGCCCGTTGAGGACCAGGATGAGTGGTGCTGCCATGATGGAGAAATCCGCTAGCATAATGGAATCGAGCTCGCCAAATTTTTAAGCGCCCCTTGCGGGGGCGGGGGGGCAGCCCGATAATGCGGGATATGAATAATACGGTTGAGATGCTGGCCCTGGCGGTGAACGGCGAGGCCATGGAATTGCCGCGCGGCACCAGCGTCGCCGGGCTGCTGGCGCTCATGGAGCTGGACCGCCGCAAGGTGGCGGTGGAGCGCAACCTGGAGATCGTGCCCCGCTCGCTCTACGAGACCACGCTGCTCGATGCGCGGGACGCGATCGAGATTGTTCACTTCGTTGGGGGTGGTTGAGCATGGACGGCAGCGTGCAGGCTGGTGATCCGTGGATCGTCGCCGGGCGGAAGTTTTCCTCGCGCCTGGTGGTGGGCACCGGCAAGTACAAGGATATGGAGACCACCGCCGCCGCCATCGAGGCCTCGGGCGCCGAGATGGTAACGGTGGCGGTGCGGCGCGTGAACCTCTCGGACCGCAACGCGCCGATGCTGCAGGATTACGTCAGCCCCGCGCGTTACACTTATTTACCCAACACCGCCGGCTGCTTCACCGCCGATGAGGCGGTGCGCACCCTACGCCTGGCGCGCGAGGCGGGGGGGTGGAACCTCGTCAAGCTGGAAGTGCTCGGCCCGCCGCCGACGCTGTACCCGGACATGGCCGCGACCCTGCTGGCCGCCGAGGCGCTGATAAAAGACGGGTTCGAGGTGATGGTGTACTGCTCGGACGACCCGGTCGCCGCCAAGCGGCTGGAGGATATGGGTTGCGTCGCCATCATGCCGCTGGGCGCGCCGATCGGCTCCGGGCTTGGCGTGCAGAACCCGCTGATGATCCAGATGATCATCGAGCAGGCGAAGGTGCCGGTGCTGGTCGATGCCGGTGTCGGCACGGCGTATGACGCCGCCTTCGCCATGGAGCTGGGCTGCGACGCGGTGCTGGTGAATTCCGCCATCGCGCTCGCCAACGACCCGGTGCTGATGGCCCGCGCCATGAAGGCGGGGGTGGAGGCCGGGCGCCTCGCCTACCGCGCCGGGCGCATTCCGCGCAAAGGCTTCGCCACGGCGTCCTCGCCGATGACGGGGCTGATCCGCTGAAGGCGCTGCGCGCCGTACCCGAGATCGCGGCGAATTTCGTCGCCCCCTATCTCGTTTACGAGGCGTTGGATGCTCGTTTCGGCGATACGGCCGCGCTCATCGCTTCCGCCATACCGCCCTTGCTGTGGAGCGGTTACGAGCTGGCCAAGGTGAAGCGGCTGGATGCCGTCTCCTCGCTCGTGGTGGTGGGAATTTTGTTCACGCTGCTCGCCACCGCGTTGGGTGGTTCGCCACGGCTCATCCAGGTGCGCGACGCGCTGGTCACGGGTGCCGTCGGCGTCTTGTTCCTGGCTTCGCTGGCGCTGAAAAGGCCGATTGTCTTCTATCTCGCCCGCGCCACTTCGGCCCGTGACACGCCGGAAGGTGAGGTGGAATTCGAGGCGCTGTGGGAAAAGCCCGGCGTGCCGGAGGAATTCCGGAAGATGACGGCGGTGTGGGGCGTGGGGCTCATTTTCCAGACGGGCGTGATGGTATGGCTCGCCTATATTTGGCCAATTCCGCGCTATCTGCTGCTCTCGCCCTTCATTGGTTACGGCATTCTTGCGCTGCTGCTGGGCTGGAACCTGTGGTACGTGACAAAGCGCAAGGCGCTGGGGGTGCTCGTCGGTGTCCGGGTTCGGGGCAGGGCCGAAGACCGTTAGGTCGTCCCTGGCACGCGGCAGCCATCCGGCGGCGCGATCAGCTGGTCCGGCGTATCAGGCAATCTCGAGGCGTCTGCGCGGAATAGGGGCGCCAGATCTGCGTCTCGCCAAAAATCGCCAGGCCCACAAAGCCGCGCATATGCAGATTGCCCTGGGCGTCGAACGTCACTGTCGCCTGATAGACGGCGCCGTCGCGCGGGTCGGAGACGGTGCCGTTCCATTTCACCGTGCCGTCATCGGCGGTCTCAGGGGCGACTTGGAAGATGATGTCGCCGCATTGCGGCTGGCCGCGCCAGTCGAGCGGCGGAGGGTCGTTCGGGTGGTCCAGCACCATGCCGGAGATGCGGCCGCACAGATCAGTCCCGCATTGCGCGACGCTGATCACGGTTTCGCTGTTCTTGGTGATCCAGCTTCCGGAGGGGTATGTAACGGGGGCGGCTGAGGCGGCGGTGGCCTGCGCCAGGGCGAGGCCGCCGCTCAGCCACAAGGCGGTAAGCCAGCGGCTAGGCAATAAAAGTCTCCCAGACGGTGCGTATTCTTGTGCAATCCGTCGAGAAATCATTACCAATAGCACTCGTAAACGGGCCAGCGAAAAACCTCGCCAGACCGGAGTTTCTGGCGTGATGTGGCAGAAAAGCCGCAATACTGAAGGGGGGCTGGCCATTTAATGATGTTCTGCGCGTCGTTCCTGCTCCTCATTTGGAGCCCGCGCGGGGCGGAACAACCAGCAAATTCTCTTATCTGAGTTGCATGGCGTAACGAGTATAACCATCCCCGGCGTCGCCCTGGCTGGTGATGTTGCCGAGCGGCAGCAGCGCCTTGGCGGCCTCCGGCGCGCTCTCGAACACCGCTGTTACCGGCGTGCCGATGGCGGCGAAGCGCCAGACTTCCGGCGTGGCTACGGTGACCGGCTTATGCGCAAGGATGTAGCGGATGATGACATCCTGCGTTTTGTCCGGCGCGTGCAACACCACGTCCGCCGGGTTATGCACGATGCCGCCGCTGTCGGCGCGGTAATTATTGGTGATGACGATGAATTCCTGGCCGTCATCCACCGGGGAGCCCTGGTAGCAAAGGTTGACGATGCGGTGCGCCTGCGGGTGCTGCAGCCCGTGCGCGCCGTAGCGGCCGGGCTGGGTGAGGTCGATCTCGTAGGTCACCCCAGCGATGACGTCGAAGATGTATGACGGCACGCGCGGGCGCAGCAGGGCCTGTGGGGCGGGGTTGCTGGGGTCGATGCGGCTGAATACGCCGGCGGAATGCTCCAGCCACTCGCGCAGCTTGGCGCCGTTCACGCGCAGCGCCGCCACGGTGTTGGGGTAGCTGTACAAATCCGCCACGTCCTTGATGGCGATGCCGCCGGCGGGGAGGTCCACGTAGTTCTCGGGGGACTGGTAGCCCTCCTTGAAGGGTGCGGCGGCGGAGAGGACCGGCAGATGGCGTACTTCCTCGGGCAACAGCGGCGTGGCGTACCAGGCCTGCGCCGCGTTCACCAAAGCGAGCGAGCTGTCCGCCCCGTTCACCAGCGCCAGATAGGAGTTTACCGGTTGGGTCAGCTGGCCGATCGGCTCGCGGATCCAGGCCAGGGTCTTGCGGTGCTCGGGTGCCACCGCCGCGTCCACTGCCGCGTTATTGGCGGCGAGTGAGATCACGTCGTGGTTCTGGCGCTGGGCGATGGGCAGGGTGGCGCAGGCGAAGTCGCTGACCATCCATTTGCCGCCTGATTGGGTGAGGGTGAGGTCGATCTGCCCCAGCTCGCCGCCCCAGAAGCCGGGCATCACCGCGGGGATGCCGTTCAGCGTGCCGCGCGCGGCGTCCACTCCGTCCATCCCGGCGTAATCCGGCCCGGGGAAGGTGCGGTGGGAATGGCCGGTGAAGATGACGTCAATGCCCGGGACCGAGGCGAGGTACAGGCTGGCGTTTTCCTCGCCGCCCTGGCGGGGTGCTGCGGAAATGCCGGAA
>DATIWS010000242.1:0-2305 GCA_035519275.1 Acidocella sp.
TCGAAGTCGTTCGCATCGGAGGCGCCCCAGTGGCGCTCCAGAGCCGCTCGAATTTCTCGGTCTTCCATGTGTCGAATCTCCTGGGTCATCGCCATCGATGTTGAACCGTCGTACCGTACGCCGGCCTGAACGAAGCCTTCCTGATAGTGCGGGAGTCGCCACCGTGCCGTTCGGTGGAAAGTCGTCGTTCCTCTGGTTGGCCGGCCGACGCGGTAGCGACCATTCGAACCCGTCGGAGGCCGACCGGTCTGCCGACTCAGACTTGCCAGATTAGGGCCTATTCTGCTCAGGCAGAGCCGTCCGGCCATGCGCGAAGCACAAGATGTGTATAGTAGAACTGCATAACCGTGAATATGAAGGCCGTGCTGATACCGAACAGCAGCATACCGTCGACAGCCTCCAGGGCGCCCATCATTTGCCAGTGCGGTTGGAGCATAACCCCCGGAGCGCCTCGCGTGGCTATCGAATCAACGGAGTAGAGGATCGCACTTTCAGGCGACCCGAGCGCGCCAAGCCATAAGTACGCCGCCGCCCAGAATGCAGCCTCTATCCCGTGTAACGCAGCAAGCAGCAGCCCCATTGCAGTGATAGCGGCAATCATGATCGCGAACACATGCGGTAAGCCAAGGCTGCGGCTTTCCAGTCGAACCCGGATACGATGCAACACAGAGACCATGAACGTCACACCTGTCGCGTGGACTGCTACACTCAGCGCGATAAGCGATAGACCCCAAATCCAGTTATCCAACAGAACTGTCCTCACAACCGAATCTTCCCGAAAGCCGGTTTCCCGACATCGTGGCCCTCGTTTGGACTGCGACGTCGCCCGTGTAGCACCGCCACTTAGGTCGCCCGTGTAGCACCGCCACTTAGCACGTGCAGGCGTCCGGTGCGGATATCCGCCGCATCCGAACTGGCCATACGTTGGTGCGGCCGCCGCCGCAACCGCGTCGGGTAGCCCAGCCACGCGGCCCGCATGAATCCGGGCCGGCGGCCCGGAAAAACGAGTGGTTGCAAGATCGAACCTGCCCAGAAGAAATGGGCGGAACTGGCCTTGCCCTAGCCGCCCGCTTCCGCCCCTGCCAAGTTCTTGTGGGGGATGCCAAGCATCCTGCCTCTGCCTATGTAAATTCCTTCGCGTCGTTTTGGGAGCAAAGCATGCCGGATCGTGACGTCAGCCCCGCCACGCGCCGGCAGCGCAACCGCGCGGTCGCACTCCTGGTCATCGCCGGCTGTGTGAATTACCTCGACCGCTCAGCGCTCGCGGTCGGCACGCCGGAAATCCGCGCCGATCTGCATCTCTCTTTCGAGCAGATGGGCCTGCTGCTCTCCGCCTTCGCCTGGACTTACGGCCTGGCGCAGATCCCGGCGGGTGCTGCGATCGACCGTTACGGGCCGCGCCGCGCGCTTGGGGTAGGGCTGGTGCTGTGGTCTACGGCACAGATCTCCGCCAGCTTCGTCGGCTCGCTCACGCAGTTCGTCACCGCGCGCGTCGCGCTGGGGCTAGGGGAATCGCCTATGTATCTCGGCGGCACGCGCGTCTGCGCCGACTGGTTCGCGCTGAAACGCCGAGCGTTGCCGATCGCAATTTTCAATTCCTCCTCCGCGCTCGCCCCGGCCCTTGCCCCGCCTCTGCTCACCGTGCTGATGCTCGCCTTCGGCTGGCGCGCGATGTTCTTGCTCGCCGGATTGGCAGGGCTCGCCGTCGCCCTCGCCTGGATCAGGCTGTACCGCCCGCCGCACAAAGCCGGCATCCCGCGACAAGACATTGAGACAATCCACCGCGAGGACACGCTGCATGTCGTGCACCTGGGCCTCGCCCAGGTGGCGTGGCTGCTGCAATTCCGTACCGCCTGGGGCATGTTTTTAGGCTTTTTCGGCGTCGTCTACCTGTCCTGGATGTATGCGACTTGGCTGCCGGGCTATCTTGAGACGCAGCTTCATCTCTCGGTCGCCAGTGCCGGGTTCTGGTCCGCCGTGCCGCTGGCCGCGGGTTTTGCGGGTGCCGTGGCCGGGGGCTTCATCACCGACTTTCTTGGCCGAAGCGGCATGGAGGCCGGACTCGCCTGCCGCCTTCCGGTCATTCTCGGCCTGCTGGTTGCGGCAGGCTGCACCATGGCGGGGGCGCTCGCCGGGAGTATTGGTGCCGCCATCGCCTGGCTTTCGGCGGGGCTGTTCGCGGCGAATGTGGCATCGAGCTGCGGCTGGGCGCTGGCGGCGGTGGTGGCGCCCAGCAACGCGGTCGCCAGCCTTGAGGCCGTGCAGAATATCGGCGGCTCGCTCGGCGGCACGCTGGCGCCGTTTC
>DATIWS010000243.1:0-2954 GCA_035519275.1 Acidocella sp.
GATCGAGGAGACCGAGCGCGCCGAGACCCGCGAGGTTGGCCTGCGCGTGTTCCTGGGCCGGGCCAATGCCTCGGTTTCGGCCAGCGCCATCGACCCGGCGAGCTTCACCCGCCTCGCCGAGCAGGCGGTGGCCATGGCCCGTGTGGTGCCCGAGGACCCGTATGCCGAAATCCCCGAGGCTCCGGCCCCGCTGGATGCGGCGTTCCTGGAGTTGGACGATCCGGTTGAGCCCGGGATGGATGTGCTGATCGCCCGCGCGGCGGCAGCCGAGGAAGCGGCCCTCGCCGTGTCCGGCATCACCAATTCCGAGGGGGGCTCGGCCTCCTGGTCGCGCGGCATTTCGCTGCTCGCCACCAGCCATGGCTTCACGGGCGCCTATGCCCGCTCGCACCATGGCATGTCCGTCACCGCCATTGCCGGCACGGGCACACAGATGCAGCGCGACTATGATTTCTCCTCCACCCTGCACGGGGCGGATCTGGAGGACCCGGCGCAGCTCGGCCGCAACGCCGCCGCCCGGGCGCTGGCCCGGCTCAACCCCCGCCGCCCGCAAACCGCCAGGCTGCCGGTGGTGTTCGACCCGCGCGTGGCGGGCAGTATGCTGGGGCATCTCTCCGGCGCGATTTCTGGCGCGTCTATCGCGCGCGGCACGTCCTTCCTGAAGGACGCGCTGGGGCAGGCGGTGTTCGCGCCGGGGGTCAGCATCGTCGACGACCCGTTCCGTGTGCGCGGCTTGCGCTCCCGCCCCTTTGACCGCGAGGGACAGGCCGTGCAGCGCCGCGCCTTTATCGAGGACGGGATGCTGACCAGCTGGATTTTGGACACGCGTAGCGCCAACCAGCTTGGGCTGAAGACCACCGGCAATGCCGGGGGGCTGGCGAATTTCTACCTGGCTCCGGGGCAGCTGAGCCCGGCGGCGCTGATGGCGGATATCGCCGAGGGGCTGTACGTGACCGAGATGATCGGCATGGGCGTGAACGGGCTGACCGGCGATTATTCGCGCGGTGCTGCGGGCTTCATGATCCGTAACGGCCAGCTCGCCGAGCCGGTGGCGGAAATCACCATCGCCGGGAACCTCAAGGACATGTTCGCGCACCTCACCCCGGCCGATGACCTGCAGTTCAAGCGCGGGACCGACGCGCCGACTGTGCGCATCGAGGGCATGACGCTTGCGGGGGGATGAGATTTTTGGAGGAGCACTGTTGGTAGCGGCGGAAGGATTTGAACCTCCGACCAACGGATTATGATTCCCTAAAATGAAGTACCAAACTATCATTGTATTTCAATAAGATGTAAAATCTTTAAAAATTATTTTTGGGGTCATGGGGCATCTGGGGGGCACTTGCCGGACCAGCGCCTCATAGGGTGTACGCATCGGCCTGGATGACGCCACGGAAGCTGGCGAGATGCTCGCGCGGCAAATGTTCAGGCAAGGGACCGCGGCTTGGCGGGTGGCCTCGGCTTCTTCGAGGTCTTCAAAACGCAATTCCAGCTGCTCAATCCGCGCATCCAGCGCCTCGGACGAACGTCCGAACCGTATGCGGCGCAGTTTATGCAGCTGGGCCTTGTACTGCTCGATCAACAGATGCGCTGTGGCCAACTCCGCGATTGTGCTTGGCCAGTTTGGCGCGCAGTGCTGCGATCTCGGCGGCGGCATCCATCAGCGCCGAGTCTAGAAAAATCCGTTGTGCAATGCGCGATGTTTTTGATCGTCACGGCGCTTTTGCGCCGTGCCTCAGCACGCCGATTCCGGCGCCCAGGTTTGCACCGGCGCGCGCCAATCGATACTTTCAAGCAACATGGAAAGCTGCGCCGCGGTCAGCGCCACCGAGCCGTCTTTGGCCTGCGGCCAGAGGAATTTGCAGCGCTCCGGGCGCTTGGCAAACAGGCAGAGACCTTGCCCGTCCCACCACAAAATCTTCACCAGATCCCCGCGCCGGCCGCGGAAGAGGTAGAGCGCGCCACCATGCGGAACTAGGCTCAGCATGGTCTGCACCTGTGCGGTAAGCCAGATAGACGCGGGCATTCCCCGGCGCGTTGATCACGGCAGGGCCGATAGAATGCGGCGCAACGAGCCGGCATCGACATCGCCCGTGACCCGCAGCTTAACCCCCGCTCGGCAGCTCCACCTCGACGAAGCCGGCGACTGGCGCCGCAGCGGGTACAGCAGGTGGCTCAGCTGACACCGATGCGGGCAAGGAAGGGGCCTCCGGTGCAACCGATACCGTGCAAAACCCGTCAGCTCGCCACCACGGAACAGCTTCCGCCACGTGTAAAATTGGCCGCTGGCGATCCCGAGTGCCCGGCAGGTCTGCGCCGGCGATGAACCAGGTGCCACGCTCTGCGCCAATATGCGCAGCTTCTCCTCCGTGCTCCACACCCGCCGCCGCGACACACCCCGCAGATACTCACCGCCCAGCTCCGGAGCCCTCCGGAGCACACTCTCAACTTCAAACCCATCCGCCAAACCCGCCTCCACCAGAAAAACCAGATCAGAGGCAGACGACGCGGCACACTACAAGGTGCCAATCAGTTGACGGTTACCCCGCACTTCGCTCCTCGGGCCGGCCCGCAGCCCCTGGTCCGTTTCGCGTGCCGCACCCAGCGGCGCAACGTCTCCGCCGTGCAGCCGATCTTCGCAACTCTCGGCGACGCCGCCGCCCGCTCCGACGGATGCCTGCCCTTGTGCTCCGCGCCATCTGGACCGCATGCTCATGGACCTCAGCAGAAAATTTGTTGCTCGTCTTGCTCGTCATAACTCCATCGTCTCAAGAGGTGGAGCATCCGGCAAACAGGGAGCGGTTCGCTATAAAACTGACCGGAGACCAATTAGGGAGCGCGGCACATACGATCGTCACCGTCTAGAAATTGTTCTCGACGCAGAATTAGTTTTGTGTGTATTGTTGTCTTGAAAAAGCCTTAGGGCTTCGGCTGGGAGAAAACATTGAGTTTTT
>DATIWS010000244.1:0-2519 GCA_035519275.1 Acidocella sp.
GGCCGCCGCCACCCTGCTGCTGGACGCGCTGAAGGGCACGCTCGCGGTGGCGTGGATCGGCGCCTATGGGCAGCACGGGGTCTTCGTCGCCGGGCTCTTCGTGTTCCTGGGGCATCTCTTCCCGGTCTGGCTAAAGTTCAACGGTGGCAAGGGCGTGGCGACGGGGCTGGGCGTGTTCTACGGGCTGTGCTGGCCGCTGGGGCTGATCTGCTGTGCCGCTTGGCTTCTCACCGCCTTCACGCTGCGCTTCTCCTCGCTGGCAGCACTTGTCGCCTATGCTGTGGCGCCCATCGCCGCGTGGTATCTCGCCTCGCCCAAGGCCGCCCTGCTGGCTCTGATCATCGCCGCGCTGGTGTACTGGAAACACAGCGCCAATATCTCCCGTCTGCTGGCCGGCACCGAGCCGCGCATCGGCAAGAAGGCTTCCGCCTGAGGTGAAGGACGAACTGGAGCGCCTGCGTCTGGTCCGGACCGAGAGCGTCGGCCCGGTCACTTACCGCAAGCTGCTGTCCCGCTTCGCCAGCCCCACCGAGGCTCTGGACGCGCTCCCCGCCTTGGCCCGTGCCGGGGGGCGCGCCACCACGCCGCGCATCCCGGCAATGGCCGAGGTGGAACGCGAATACGCGGCTCTCACACGCATGGGCGGGCGGTTCCTGTTCCTGGACACGCCTGGCTACCCGGAATTCCTCGCACAGCTGCCTGACGCCCCGCCTGCCATTGCCGTGCTGGGCGACCCTGCCCTGCTCTCCGCCCCGTCCATCGGCATTGTCGGGGCGCGCAACGCCTCGGCCAATGGCATGCGCTTCGCCGAGCATCTCGGCGCCGAGCTGGCGGCGCGCCTCACCGTGGTCTCGGGCCTCGCGCGGGGCATCGACGCCGCAGCGCACACCGGCGCGCTGCGGGCAGGCAAGACCGTGGCGGTGATCGCCGGGGGGCTCGATGTCCCCTACCCGCCCGAGAACGCGGATTTGCAGAAGCGAATCGCCGAGGGCGGTGCCGTGGTGGCGGAAGCACCGCTCGGCACCGCGCCGCAGGGGCGGCATTTCCCCAAGCGCAACCGCATCATCGCCGGGCTGGCGCTGGGGCTGGTGGTCATCGAGGCCGCCGCCCGCTCCGGCTCGCTGCTCACCGCGCGGCTTGCCAGCGAGGCCGGGCGCGAACTGTTCGGCGTGCCCGGCTCGCCGCTCGACCCGCGCTCCAAGGGCGCCAACGACCTCATCCGCCAGGGCGCGCATCTGGTGGATTGCGCCGAGGACGTATTCGCCAACCTGCCCGACCATCCTGCCCGCCAGGGGTTGGGGCGAGACCCGCTATTCACGCACGGCCAGCCCGGTTTTGCTGACCCGCCTTGCGCCTGGGAGGGCGGAACCAGCGAGGCTGACCTCGCCCGCGCCCGGCGCGAAATACTACCTCTGATCGGTCCGGAGCCGGTAAGTGTTGACGAGATCGCGCGGCGCTGCCAGTTGTCGAGCGGCGCCATAGCGGCAGCCCTGCTGGAATTGGAACTCGCCGGGCGGGTGGAAACACTCACCGGCAACAGGGTGGTCCGGCCCGAAGACCTATGAATGGAACGGCCCTTGACTGATATCGTCGTCGTCGAATCCCCCGCCAAAGCAAAGACCATCAACAAGTATCTGGGTGACAGTTACAAGGTGGTCGCCTCGTTCGGCCATGTGCGCGACCTGCCGCCCAAGGACGGCTCGGTCCGCCCGGATGAGGATTTCGCCATGGATTGGGAGGCCGATGACCGCGGCACCAAGCAGATCGGCGAGATCGCGAAGGCCCTGAAGGGGGCGAAGACCCTGTATCTGGCGACTGACCCGGATCGTGAGGGTGAGGCCATCTCCTGGCACGTGCGCGCCATGCTGGAGGACAAGCACGCGCTCAAGGGCATCGACGTGCAGCGCGTCACCTTCAACGAGATCACGAAATCCGCCGTGAAGGCGGCGATGGCGCAGCCGCGCAAGCTGGATATGCCGCTCATCGAGGCCTACCTCGCGCGCCGGGCGCTGGACTATCTGGTCGGCTTCACCCTCTCGCCCGTGCTGTGGCGCAAGCTGCCGGGCAGCCGCTCGGCCGGGCGCGTGCAGTCCGTGGCGCTGCGGCTGGTCTGCGAGCGCGAGGCCGAGATCGAGGTCTTCAAGACCCGCGAGTACTGGACGGTTGAGGCGGCCATGCTCACCCCCACCGGCGCGCCCTACCCCGCCAAGCTCACCCATTACCAGGGCAGGAAGCTCGAACAGTTTGACCTGCCCAGCGAGGCCGCCGCCCGAGCCGCCGAGGCCGCGGTGCGCGCCGGTTCGTTCTCCGTGGCCAGCGTCGAGAAGAAGCGCACCAAGCGCAATCCGCCGCCGCCCTTCATCACCTCCACCCTGCAGCAGGAGGCCAGCCGCAAGCTCGGCTTCTCCTCGCAGCAGACCATGCGACTCGCACAGCAGCTCTACGAGGGCGTGGACATCAACGGCGATACGGTGGGCCTGATCACCTATATGCGAACCGACGGCGTGCAGCTGGCCAAG
>DATIWS010000245.1:0-5364 GCA_035519275.1 Acidocella sp.
GCCGCGGGCAAGGAGCTGGACGCCGCCAAGTTCGCGGGCACCGTGCGCACCAAGCTCGGCAACGATCTCGGCCTGATCAAGGCAGGCGAGTTCAAGTTCTGCTGGATCGTCGATTTCCCGATGTACGAGTACGACGAGGAGCTGAAGCAGGTCGTGTTCAGCCACAACCCGTTCTCCATGCCGCAGGGCGGGATGGAAGCGCTTGAGGGCCAGGACCCGCTCACCATCAAGGCGTTCCAGTACGATATCGTTTGCAACGGCATCGAGCTGTCCTCCGGCGCCATCCGCAACCACCGCCCGGACATCATGCTGAAGGCCTTCGAGATCGCCGGTTACGGCCCGGAGGAGGTCGAAGCCCGCTTCGGCGGCATGCTCAACGCGTTCCGCTACGGCGCCCCGCCGCATGGCGGCTCCGCCCCTGGCATCGACCGTATCGTCATGCTGCTGGCCGACGAGCCGAACATCCGCGAGGTCATCGCCTTCCCGCTCAACCAGCAGGGTGAAGATTTGATGATGGGCGCCCCTGCCCCGGTGCCCACGGCGCGGCTGAAGGAACTCTCCATTGCGCTCGCTTTGCCGCCCAAGCCAGTCAAGTCCTAAGTTTTTTGCGGCCAGGCGCCTTCCCCCGCCTGGCCGTTTTCCTGTCCGGCGGGAGGCCCGGCCCATTGGCCGGCACGAAACTCCCTTCTGTCATGGAAGCTTCACGTTATCGTCATCGCACTGTCACAGAACGTGCCTAAGGAAGCGCACATGGAAATAGCGAGTCATCAGAAAATGTCTTCCGACATGGGGCTGCCCGATGCCCTCCGCCAAGCTGCTCGCAGCAACAATGCGTGTGTCTCCATTCGCAACCTGAATTTCTACTACGGCGAAACGCACGCGCTGAAGAACGTCTCCATCGACTTCCCCGACCGGCAGACGACGGCCATGATCGGCCCCTCCGGCTGCGGCAAGTCCACGCTGTTGCGCATCCTCAACCGCATGTACGACCTCTACCCCGGCCAGCGCGCCGAGGGTGAGGTGCTGATGAACGGGCAGAACATCATCGCCCCCGGCCAGGACCTGAACCAGCTGCGCCGCCGCGTCGGCATGGTGTTCCAGAAGCCGACCCCCTTCCCCAAATCCATCTACGAGAACGTGCTCTTCGGCGTGCGTTTGCACGAGAAGCTCTCCAAGGCCGAGCTGGAAGAGCGCGTGGAATGGGCGCTGACCCGCGCCGCGCTGTGGAACGAGGTGAAGGACCGCCTGCACACCTCCGCGCTCGGCCTCTCCGGCGGCCAGCAGCAGCGCCTTTGTATCGCCCGCTCCATCGCCGTCCGCCCGGACGTGCTGCTGCTGGACGAACCGACCTCCGCTCTCGACCCGATCAGCACGCTCAAAATCGAGGAGCTGGTGGACGAGCTGAAGCGCGATTTCTGCATCGTCATCGTCACCCACAACATGCAGCAGGCCGGCCGTTGCGCCGACCAGGTGGCGTTCTTCTATCTCGGCGAGCTGGTCGAGGTCGGCCCTTCCAGCCAGATCTTCACCGCCCCGCGCGAGCGCAAGACGCAAGAATACATCACCGGCCGCTTCGGCTAGGCAAGGAATCGCATTATGGCCGACGAACCGAAACACATCATATCCTCCTTCGAAGCGGATCTGAAGAAGCTTCACGACATGATCGCGACGATGGGCGGGCAGGTCGAGCGCGCCGTCGCGGATTCGTCGTCCGCGCTGCTGAACCATGATCCGGAGCTGGCCGCCCGCGTCATCGAGCACGACCCGAAAATCAACACCGACCAGCATAGCGTCGAGCAGTTCGCCGTGCGCCTGCTTGCCCTGCGTCAGCCGGTGGCCGATGACCTGCGCCAGATCATCCAGGCGCTGAAGGTCGTCACCGATCTCGAGCGCATCGGGGACCTCGCCTCCAACATCGCCAAGCGCAGCATCGTCATCAACCAGGTCGCCAGCGGTTTCTCGCTCTCCAGCCTCGGCCAGATGTCGGCCCTGGTGCAGCAGAACCTGAAATCCTGCATCGACGGTGTCGGCGAGGGCAACCCACAGAAGGCCGTCGCCGTGTGGCGCGCCGACCAGGCGGTGGACGACCTCTACAACGCCATCTTCCGCGAGCTGATCACCTACATGATGGAAGATGCGCGTAACATCACCGGCTGCACGCATCTGCTGTTCATCGCCAAGAACCTGGAACGCATCGGCGACCACACCACCAACATCGCCGAGCTGACCTATTACGCCGTCACCGGCGAAAGCCTGCCGGATTTCCGCCCCAAGGGCGACAACACCGCCGCCTATATTCCCTCCGTCATCGGCTAACGATGTCCGATCTGAACAAGCCTTACGTTCTCATCGTTGAAGATGAAGCGCCGCTGGTCACGCTGCTGCGCTACAATCTGGAGAAACAGGGGTTCCGCGTGGAAGACACCGGCGATGGCGGCGAGGCCCTGACCCGCATCACCGAAGCCCCGCCCGACCTGCTGCTGCTGGACTGGATGCTGCCGACCATGTCGGGCATCGAGCTCTGCCGCCAGCTGCGCCGCCGCCCGGCCACGCGCGCGCTTCCCATCATCATGCTCACCGCCCGCGCCGAAGAACAGGACGCCGTGCGCGGCCTGGATACCGGGGCGGATGACTACATCACCAAGCCCTTCTCGACCGAAGCGCTGATCGCCCGCATCCGTGCCCTGCTGCGCCGCTCCGGTTCGGTGCCGCAGAAGCTGAAGCTGAACTTCCACGACATTTCGCTGGACCCGGCCTCGCATCGCGTCATCCGCAACGGCCGCGCTCTGCATCTCGGCCCGACGGAATTCCGCCTGCTGGAATTCTTCCTCCGCCACCCCAAGCGCGTCTTCTCGCGCGAGGACGTGCTGAACGCCGTCTGGGGGCGCGACATCCATGTCGAGCCGCGCACCGTGGACGTTCACATCCGCCGGCTTCGCAAGGCCATCAACGGCCCAGGTGAGATCGATGTGGTCCGCACCGTGCGCGCCGCTGGCTACGCGCTGGATCTGGACGAGGTCGCTTAAACGTCCCTCTCCCGGAGCGCGATGAAACCCTCCCCGGACCCGGCAAAAATGTTTTTATCCGGACATAAATCCGGAGCAGCCAACATGAAAATGATTTTATGTATTTGGATTAAATCCTCTGGTTCAACCCAAATACATATTGCGTCGTCCCGCGCCGCTATCTCCGGAAGCGCATTGGGTCGATGCCGGGGATGATGGAACCGGCAGGGCCCGGGTCCTCGCCCTTGACCATCGCCGTCACCAGCGCGCTCGCGGCAGGCGCCGTCTGGATGCCATACCCCCCCTGCCCCACGCACCAGAAGAAGCCCGGCGCGGCATTATCCCAGCCATAGGCCAGCGAGCGGTCCGGTGTGAACGTGCGCAGCCCAGCCCAGCTATGCTCCACCCGCCGCACCTCGATGTTCAGCGCGTGCTGCATGCGGTCGATGCCGACGGCCACGTCCAGCTCATCCGGCTGCACGTCATGGGGGGTGTCGGGCGTCTCGTCGCAGGGGGTCACCATCAGCTTGGTCCGCGCCTCGGTGCGCACGTACCAATCATGCCCGGCGGATTGCACCATTGGCCAATGCTCCACCTGATAGGGCGCGGGGTCGATGATCGCGGCGGTGCGCCGGCAGGGCACCAGCCCGATCGGCGGCAACCCGGCAATTTTCGCCACCTCGTCGCCCCAGGCTCCGGCAGCGTTGATCAGCACCGGGGCGGTGATGACGGCCCCGCCCGAGGTCTCCACCTCCCACACGCCGTTCTTGCGCTCGATGCGCCCGGCCCGGTGGCGCAACATCAAGTGCCCGCCTGCCTGGCGCATGCGGCGCAGATAGAACTGGTGCAGCGCCGCCACATCCATGTCGAACCCATCCGACTCCAGCCCCGCGCGCACGGCATAGCCGTCGATGATCGCCGGACAGAGCGCCTTGGCCTGGGCCAGGGGAATCTCCTTGATCCCGAGCCCCTGGCCGATCAGCTCGTCCAGCGCCTCGGTCTGGTCCGCGGGCGCGAGATAGAGGATCTCGCGTCCCACGGCGAGCTTGTCCGTGCCGATATCGGCTGGCGGGTCGTGGTAAAATTCCTCGGAAAGCCCGGTGAGCAGGCGCACATCCGGCGGGCCGTAATTGCGTATCCAGATCGCCGCCGAGCGCCCGGTGGTGTGGAAGCCCGCCTGCTCTTCCTGCTCCAGCAGCGCCACCTTGTGCGTGGCCCCCAGCCCGGCGGCGGCGGAGGCGCCGACAATCCCGGCGCCGATGATAATGACATCGAAATTTTCACTCATAGTCCGAAAAACTCCTGCAGACTGGCCAGCACCTCGGCCGGCTTGTCGGCGTGCAGCCAATGCGCCGCCCCGGCAATCTCCTGTCGTACCGCGTTGGGGAACAGGCGCCTGATCTCCCCTTCCGCCTCCGGCCCCACATAGTGGGACTCCGCGCCGGTCAGGAACAGGGCCGGACCGGTAAATGGCCGCGCGCCCGGCGGGTCCACCCAGTCGAGCATGTCCGGCATGGCGGCCTGGATCTCCCGCAACCCCACGCGCCAGTGCGGATCGGCGCCGAGCACCAGATTGTTGAGCAGGAAGGCGCGCATCGGCGCCGCCTTCACCGTCTGCGCCAATGCCTGCTCGGCCTCAGCGCGGGTCAGACCGGGATGCAGCTCAATCGCCAGCATCGCCGCGACGTAATCATCGTAGTCATGGTCGTAGCGGATGGGCGCGATATCCATCACAGCCACCCGCTCGATCAGCTCCGGGCGGGTCAGCGCCAGGGCCATGGCGGTCTTCCCGCCAAGCGAATGCCCGGCGAGCTTCACGCGCCCTATCCCCAGGCTCTCCAGCGTGTCCGCCACGTCCGCCGCCATGGTCACGAAATCCATCGGCAGCCCGTGCGGGCTTTCCCCGTGGTTGCGCAAATCCATGGCGATAACACGGGCCTTGCCGCTTAAGCCCCGGCTCAGCACGCCGAGATTCCGCGCCGCCCCGAACAGCCCATGCAGCAGCACGAGCGGCTCACCTTCACCCATCTGGGCCGTGTTTAATATCATAGACAAAGTTCATCACCCGCCTGGGCAAAAATCTCAAGCGCCATGGCGCGAATCCAGCTATGAGCACAGCATGGTTCCCGCTTTGGTTGCAATTTCAGCGCTGTGCTTCCTGGGGTTGACCTTCTGTTTCCCAGAGGCCACCGCAATCATCTGGGTCCTCACGCTGGAAACCTCGCCGGATGCCTGGCTGGCACAGCAGATCGGCGGGCATGAGACGATCATCGCCCTGGTGAAGGCGTCGGGGATCGGGCTGGCCGCGATGCTCGCCATCCGCCAGGGCCTGCGCTGGGACCGCTTCAACCCCGCCTTC
>DATIWS010000246.1:0-6700 GCA_035519275.1 Acidocella sp.
TGCTCGGCGGTGGTGATGGCGTTGCCATGCGGGGTGTTCATCACCACCACGCCGCGCGAGGTGGCGCCCTTCACGTCCACATTGTCCACGCCGATGCCAGCGCGGCCGACGACTTTCAGGTTGGGAGCGACGTCGAGCACCTCTTTCGTCACCTTGGTGGCGGAGCGGATGGCGAGGCCGTCATACTGCCCGATGATCTCGCGCAGCTCGGCGGGGGTGAGACCGGTCTTCACGTCCACCTCGACGCCGCGATCCTTGAAAATGGCAATGGCGGCGGGCGACAATTTATCGCTGATGAGAACTTTAACCATGTGTGGGATTCCTTGAGGAATTTGTTCGATAAGACTTTCCGCCTGGGGGGCTCCGCCGCACCGTCATTGCGAGCGCCGCGGAGCAATCCATCTCCAGGCCAACGGCGTCCGGGTTAGAACTCTTTGGCCACGACATCGATGGCGTAGTCGACCCACGGCAGCAGCGCGGCGATATCCGCCGTCTCCACCGTCGCGCCACCCCAGATACGCAGGCCCGGAGGCGCATCGCGATACGCACCGGCATCCAGCGCCACGTTCTCCTTTTCCAGCAGCGCGGCTACGGCCTTGGCGGCCTTGGCCTGGGCCTCGGCGTCCAAGCTGACGAACCAGGGGGCGGCGATGGCCAGGCAGATGGAAGTGCAGGAGCGGGTCTCGACCGTCTCGGCCAGGAACCGCACGCGCGGATTGCCCTCAACCCACTCGGCCACGGCCTTCAGATTGGCTTCGGACCGGGCGATGAGGCCCTTGAGGCCGCCCACGGACTCGGCCCAACGCAGGCCGTCCAGCGCGTCCTCGACGCAGAGCATGGACGGCGTGTTGATCGTCTCACCGGCAAAAATGCCTTCGGAGAGTTTGCCGCCAGAGGTCAGGCGGAAAATCTTCGGCAGCGGCCATGCCGGCTTGTAGGTGAGCAGACGCTCAACCGCGCGCGGGGAAAGGGCGAGCATGCCATGCGCACCTTCACCACCCAGCACTTTCTGCCAGCTCCAGGTCACCACATCGAGCTTGTCCCAGGGCAGGTCCATGGCGAAGGCCGCGGAGGTGCTGTCGGCGATCACCAGACCTTCACGGTCGGCCGGGATGAAATCGCCATTGGGGAAACGCACGCCAGAGGTCGTGCCGTTCCAGGCCAGCACCACGTCGCGCGAGAAATCAACCTGGGTGAGGTCCGGCAGCTGGCCGTAAGGAGCCTTCAGCACGCGGGCATCGGCGAGCTTTAGCTGCTTCACCACGTCCGTCGCCCAAGTTTCGGAGAAGCTCTCGAAGGCCAGAACATCGACCGGGCGGGCGCCGAGCAGCGACCACAGGGCCATCTCCACCGCGCCGGTATCGGAGGCGGGCACGATGCCAAGCCGCCAATCGGCCGGCATGCCCAGGATGTCCTTGGAGCGGGTAATGACCTCGTTCAGCTTCGCCTTCGGCCCCTTGGCGCGATGGCTGCGGCCCAGGGCGGCGCCTTCAAGCGCGGCCAGGGTAAAGCCTGGGCGCTTGGCGCACGGGCCGGACGAGAAATTAGGATTTTGTGGACGAGCCGCAGGCTTGGCGGCGAGAGAAAAATCTGCCATAAAAACTCTCCCTTACAGAAGAAAAGCGCCCCGGTGGGGGGGCGTGACCCGGACCGCCCTGTAGCTCAATTCCACCGCCGTCGCAATAGTCATTCCGCCCCCCTTTCCGAGACAGCCATGCCCGACCTCGACAATATCGACCGCGCCATCCTCCGCCTGCTGGCCGCCGACGCCTCGCTCTCCCTGAACGACATCGCGGAGAAGGTCGGCCTCACCGCGACCCCGTGCTGGAAGCGCATCAAGCGCATGGAGGAGCTGGGCATCATCAAGGGCCGCATCGCGGTGCTGGATGCCGACAAGCTCGGCCTGCCCGTCTCGGTCTTCGTCTCGGTGGAAACCGCGGATCATTCGGCGGAGTGGCTGGCTCGCTTCGCCAGGGCGATCGCCGAGACGCCGGAAATCGTCGGCGCCTGGCGGATGAGCGGCGATGTCGATTACCTGCTGCATGTCGTGGTGGCGGACATCGCGGCTTACGACGCGTTCTACCGCAAGCTCATCGCCGCGGTGCCGCTGCGCAATGTTTCCTCGCGCTTCGCCATGGAGCGGATGAAGGACGGCGCGCTGCCGATCTAGCGCCGCTTCGTTTGCGATCAGGAACAACAACCCGCGACTTTGTTTCCTTCGCGCCGCGCAGGCTGTGAAAGCAGCATGGCAGTCGCGCGAGGATTTCAAAACGCGTCATAAAATCTGCACTATTCATCCACCTTAAAGAGGTGTAACAATATTGTAACACAGGTTGGGGAGCGTGAAGCTTCCTGGCCTTTTTTAATTATATCAGGAGCCCCTCGATCATGGCC
Organism: Acidocella sp.; assembly: GCA_035519275.1. Lineage (GTDB taxonomy): Bacteria > Pseudomonadota > Alphaproteobacteria > Acetobacterales > Acetobacteraceae > Acidocella. The sequence continues at coordinate 2,395 of DATIWS010000246.1, forward strand.
GATCTCGCCGCGACTATCAGCAAAGCCATCACCACCGTCCCCGAATGCCTTGCTGCCGGCGTTGTCGATGTCGCATCGGGCCTGCTGCTCGACATCAAGACCGTTGATTCCCACCCCAATGAAGTGATCGACCTGCTCGCCGCCGCCACCTCCGATCTGTTCCAGGGTCCGAATGTCGTCGCCGTCGAGAATCTCTTCAAGAAATCCCGCGGCATCGAGAGCAACGAGCATTACTTCGAAGAAATCATCGTCAACAGCAAGAACCTGCTGCACGTGTTCATCCGCGGCCGCCGCAACCAGGACTATGTGGTGTGCTTCCTTTGCCGCAAGACGGTCAATCTTGGCATGGCGCTGACCAAGGCGCGCAGCAGCATGCCGGAAATCGAAATGGCGATCTGAGAACCATCGCCGCTCATAAAGAAGCCGCCTGGAAAGGCGGCTTTTTTATTGGCAAACATCGTGTTCGCGCAGCGCGTCAGCCCGGCACGCCCTTGGTCGTCGAGTATTCGAAATGCAGCGCCGTATCGGGGTTCACAAGGCCGTAGATCGCATGCGCGGCCACCGCCCCTTCGGCGAACCCCTGCAGGATCAGCTTCAGCTTGCCCGGATAGGTGGCAATGTCGCCCACCGCGAACACACCGGGAATGGAGGTTTCCATCGTCGCGGGTGTCACCGTCACATGGCTCTTCTGCGTGAACTCCAGCCCCCATTCGGCGATCGGCCCGAGCTCCATCGCCAGCCCGAAGAAGGGCAGCAGCACATCGGCCTCGAGCTTGCGGGTGTTGCCGTCCAGGTCCGCGACTTCCACGGCCCGGAGCGCGCCATCCTGCCCGTGCAGCGCGTGCAGCTGATAGGGGATCACCACCTCCACCTTGCCCTCGGCGGCCAGCGCGTCGAGCTGCGCGGTGCTCTCAGGGGCGGCGCGGAATTTCGGCCGGCGATGCACAATGGCGATATGCGCGGCCACGCCTTGCAGGGCCAGCGCCCAGTCCACTGCGGAGTCGCCCCCGCCGGCGATGACCACACGCTTGCCGCGCAGATCCTCGCGCCGCTTCACGTAATAGCGCACCGCGCCGGTCGCCTCGTAGGCGGAAAGCCCTTCCAGCGGCGGCCGGTTCGGCCCGAACGCCCCGGCCCCCGCCGCCAGGATCACGGCCTTGGCGGTAATCTTGTCGCCCGTGCTGGTGGTAAGGGTGAAATGGCCCTTCTCCCCTTCCAGCCCGGTCACTTGCCGGCCGAGCAGCTTGGCGCAGTCGAACGGCGCGATCTGCTGCTCCAGCTGCGCGATCAGCGCCCCGCCCTCGATCGCCGGGTGCGCGGGAATGTCGTAGATCGGCTTTTCCGGGTACAGCGCCACGCACTGTCCGCCCAGCTCATCCAGCGCGTCGATCAGCACGCAGGACATTTTCAGCATCCCGCATTCGAACACCGCAAACATGCCAGCCGGGCCGGCGCCAATAATCGCGACATCGGTAGAAATCTGTTCCATGGATGCTGGTCTGCCGCAGCGCCCTTCCACAATCAAGCGCGGGCGGGCAAAACGGGCGCCATGAGACTCCGCCTGCCCGATGACGCCTCCACCCAGGATCTTGGCCGCCGCCTGGCGGGCAAGGCCAGGCCGGGCGACGTGCTGCTGCTGGAAGGTCCGCTGGGCGCTGGCAAATCCACGCTGGCGCGGGCCTTCATCCGCGCCCTGATGCACGATGAGCGCCTCACCGTGCCGAGCCCGACCTTCACTTTGGTGCAGAGCTACGCCACGCCGGAGGCCACGGACATCTGGCATTACGACCTGTGGCGGCTGGACGGGCCGGCGGGGCTGGAGGAGCTGGGCTGGGACGAGGCGCAGGCGGGAATCGTACTGGTGGAATGGCCGGACCGGCTGGGGCCGCTCGCCCCGCGCCACGCTCTGCGCCTAACCCTCTCGCATGACGGTGCCGGACGTATGATAGACATGTCTGGCGATGAAAGGTGGTTCGATGCATCCTGATACGGCGGTGATTCTGTGCGCGGGGTTTGGCACGCGCATGCGCCCCCTCACCCTTACCACGCCCAAGCCCCTGCTGGCGTTGGGCGGTGAGCCCATACTGGCCCACACCCTGGTGCAGTTGCGTGAGGCGGGCGTCAAACGCTGCATCGTCAACACGCATTATCTGGCGGCGCAGGTCGAGGAATTCCTGCGCCCGTATCCCGAGGTGACCATCACACACGAGGATACGCTGCTGGACACGGGCGGCGCCGTGGCGGCCATGGCGGCCAAGGGGCTGCTGCCGGAGGCGCCGTTCTATATCGTGAATGGCGACAGCTACTGGGTGGACGGCCCCTGCCCGACTCTGGCGCGAATGGCCAAGGCCTTCGACCCGGCGCGCATGGACACGATGCTGCTCCTGGCCCGCGCCGCCGGGGCCGTGGCGGAAACCGGCCGGGGCGACTTCATCTGGCCGCGCGATGGCGCCCTGGCCCGGCGCGGTGAGCGGGACGTTGCGCCCTTCGTCTATGCCGGGGTGCAGCTTGCCACCCCTTCCCTGTTCGCCGGCGCGCCGGAAGGGGCGTTCAGCCTGAATTTGCTCTGGGACAAGGCGCTGGAAGCCGGGCGGCTGAATGCCATCGTGCATGACGGCGTGTGGTTCCATCTCTCCACGCCTGACGACCTGGACCGCGCCGAGGCGGTGCTGCAGGCGCGGGAAGTCGGGAATACAACTTGAAGCTCGGCGCCTTTCCGCCGGAGGCGCCGTTCCTGCCAGCCCTCGCCCGGCTCTGGCTGGACCAGGGCGGCAACCCGCATGACGGGCTGATCATCCTGCCCAGCCGCCGCGCCGCCCAGGCGCTGGCCGGAGCATTTCTGGAAGCCAATAACGGCCAGGCGCTGCTGCTGCCGCGCATCATCGCGCTGGGCAATATCGACGAAGCCGGGCTGCTCCTCAGCGCCGGGTTTTCCCTGCCTCCCGCCATTGCTGGCACACGGCGTCAGGCCCTCCTGGCGAAGCTCATCCTTGCCCTGAATGGCGAGAGCGGCGCGCCGGCGCGGCTCGGCGCCGCCTGGGCCCTGGCGGCGGAACTAGCCTCGCTGCTGGATGAAGCCGACCACGCGGAAATCGACCTCGCCGCCACTTTGCCCAACGTGGTGGAGGCCGAACTCGCCACGCATTGGCAGACCACGCTGAAATTTCTGCGGATCGTCACCCATGCCTGGCCGGCCTATCTCGCCGATAACGGACTGCTGAACCCGGCCCAGCGTCTGGTGAAGCTAATCGACGCCCAGGCCGAAGCCTGGCGGGCCGCGCCACCGCCGCACCGCGTATGGATGGTGGCCGCCGAGGGCACGCCCGCCATCTGCCGCATGGCGCGCGAGGTGGCCGGGCTGCCGCAGGGCATGCTGATCCTGCCGGGGTTTGACCCCGCCCTGACCGATGATGCCTGGGACGCGCTGGATGACAGCCACGCGCAAGGCGGCATTGCCCGGCTTCTAGCTTCCATCGAGGCGCGGTGGGACGAGGTCCTGCCCCTGCCAACCCCGCCTTCCGCCGTGCCGGCGGGGCGCGGGGCCGTCATCTCCCGCGCGCTGCTGCCCGCCGTGTCACTCTCCGCCTGGCAGGAGGCTGCGGACCTGAACATCACCGGCCTCGCCCGGCTGGAAACACCCGAGGAATCGCAGAACGCCACCGCCATCGCCATGATCCTGCGCGGGGCGCTGGAAGTGCCCGGCACCACGGCGGCGCTGATCACGCCGGACCGCGGGCTGGCTGCGCTGGTGGCGGCGGCGCTTAAGCGCTTCGGCATCACCGCCGATGACAGCGCCGGCGAACCCCTGGCCCAGACCCCGCCCGCCATTTTCCTGCGCCTGCTCGCCCGCGCCGCCGTGGCCGATTACGCGCCGCTGCCGCTGCTGGCCCTGCTGAAGCACCCGCTCGCCGCCGGGGGGCTGCCGCCGCAGAATTTCCGCGATCTGGCGCGGCGGCTGGAGATTCACGCTTTACGCGGGCCGCGTCCGGCCCCGGGGTTCGGCGGCATCAAATTCCGTCTCAAGGATGAACGGCAGGAGGAGCGGGACTTCCTCGACCGGCTGGAACGCCTGCTGCAACCGCTGGCCCTGCCGGAAACGGTGCAACCGGCTGAGGCGTTGCGTCATCTCATTACCGCCGCCGAGGCGCTGGCCGCCACAAACGAGGCCGAGGGGGCCGTCGCGCTCTGGTCCGGCGAGGCCGGAATGGCGCTCTCCGAGCTGCTGCTGGAGATGCTCGGCGCGCTGGAGGACATGCCGGATATTCACCGCCACGAGCTGGCGGAACTGCTGGACGAGTTGCTGCAA
>DATIWS010000247.1:0-8056 GCA_035519275.1 Acidocella sp.
TTATATCCTCCGCGGGGGAAGCACCTTACGGCACCGGACCTCTTGGGCTTCCCCGGGAAAGGCCCCCGCGTGTGAATTTGCCCGCACCATGCGGGCGGAGCGCCATATGGCGCAAAACGCCCTGCAAGACAAGGCGGAAACAAAAAAAGGCGGCCTTTTTGGCCGCCTTTTCCCATTCTCTGAAGCCGAAAGGCTTAGAACTTGTAACCGACGCCGAAGCCGACCACGGTGGGGTCGAGGTTGGTCATCGCATGGACGGCACCATGGCCAAGGCGCGCGGCTGTGGGCAGGAACATCTGCTTGACGTCCACGTTCGCAGTCCAGTTGCCCTGCAGCGGCACGTCGAAGCCGGCGTCAAAGGCCGGACCGACGGAGGTGCGCAGGCCAAGCGCGTCATGATTCGACGGGCTGGTGCCGTAGAAGAACGCGACCGTGATGCCAACGCCCACATACGGACGAATGATCCCGATCTGAGGGAAGTGCCACTGGGCGGTCAACGTTGGCGGCAGCACCCAGGTGGAACCCAGGGTCTGATTACCGGATACGCCAGCGAGGCGAGCGCTAATGGTGTGGCGGCTGGTGGCCGCGATCAGCTGAATCGACAGGTTCGGGGTGAAGAAGTAGGAGGCATCGAGCTCCGGCGAGACGCCGGAGGAGACGTTGAGATTGCCAACGGTCGGCCCCCCTGGAACATTCACATGGCTGTTCCGATTCTCGGGGATAACGCCGATGATGCTCAGGTGCGTCATGATGTCGCCAGCCTGATAGCCGGTCGGGCCGGAGAACAGGTTGTAGTGGCTGGGGTCCTGATAACCCTGGGCCAGGGCGGGGGTGTAAGCAGTGCCGGCCAGCAGAGCGGCGGTGGCTACCGCACGGAACATAGACTTCATAATTTTAGGCTCCCGTAATTGGTGAACAGGCCCCGGATAAGCGCGCCCCTTTCCGTACTCTTTGATTTGGAACAAATTTTCAATACTCCAAAATAATCCCTCACCACCTGTTGCAAATAAGCAACAAAAGCTTCTTCTAAAATGTATCTTTGTAAGTCAAAAAAACCGGGCCACTGGGGCCCGGTTTCATAAAATCTCCGCTTAATTCAGGCCAGTAGCGGCCCCCAGGACGGGTCGGAACCATAGGTCGGCGTGTCGACCACCTGCTCGTTGAAACCATCAATCCCGATGGAGACCAGGCGGGAATCATGGCCTGCGGAGGTCGGGCTCTGGCGGTCGAACATGATGACGCGGCCATTCGGGCAGAAGGTGGAGCTCTCCACCAGAAAGCCCTGGGAAAGGATCCGCTCGCCCATTCCATCCGGCGCCATAACGCCGATGGAAAACCCACCCGAGCCCCAGAAGGTATAGGTGATGAGGTCGCCGCGCGGCGACCAGCACGGCTCGGCATAACGGCCGGGGCCGAAGGAGATGCGCTTGGCGCCGGAACCGTCGGCACCCATCACGAAAAGCTGCTGGTTGCCGTCGCGGTCCGAGTTGAACACGATCTGGCTGCCATCGGGCGAGTAGCAAGGTGTCACATTGATCGAGGAATAGTCGGTAAGTTCGGTCATGCCGCCGCCGGAGAGACCGACCTTCACGATCGCCGAACCGCCATTGCGGGAGACGGACATCAACAGCGAGTTGCCATCCGGCGAGAAGCGCGGGCCGATGGTCATATCGCCATAGGCGCCGACCAGGCGGGTCGAGCCGGACTGCAGGTCGAACAGATAGACGCGCGGGTTGTTGCCCCGGAAGCTGACGAAGGCGATCTGCTGGCGCACCGGGTTGTACTGCGGCGAGATCGCCATGGAGGAACCGTCTGTCAGGAACTGGTTGTTCGCACCGTCGTAATCCATGACCGCCAGACGGCGGATCGGGCTCGTCGTCGTGCCGGTCTCGGAGATGTATGCGACGCGCGAATCGAAATAGCCCTTTTCGCCGATCATTTTCTGGTACACCGAGTCGGCGATGATATGCGCGATTCGGCGCCAGTTATCGGCGGTGGTGGTGTAGGCCGTGCCCTGGAGCTGCTGTTGCTGCTGCACGTTCCACAGGCGGAACTCCACGCGCAGCTGTCCGCCGCCGGCATCGGAGACAGAGCCGGTGACCAGCGCCTGAGCGCCAAGAATGGACCAATTCTGCCACACGGGCGTGCCGTTATTCACGGAGTTGGGCACGAAGCTGGACGAATCGAGGGCGCGGAACAGGCCGGAATGGGTCAGGTCGCTGCCGATCACGTTGGTAATCTTCGCGCCGGTGCCCGAGGCGTCGTCAAACGGCGCGACGGCGATGGGAATCGGCTGGTTCTGCGCGCCACTCACATTGATCGCCGAGCCTCCACCGGAGGAAGCTCCGCCAGCAGGGGCCGGAGCGGGTGCGGCACCGCCGCCGAGCATGCTCTGCGCGAAGGCGGACGGACCGATCAATGTCGCGGCCCCGGCGCCGAGCACGCGGCGGCGGGAAAAAGGCGGCAATTTAAAACGTGTCATCAGTACCTCTCACGGAGTGAAATGGAACAGGAAGGTCTGGTTCTGACCCAGCATATAGGAAGGCAGCGGCAAGGTAGCACACTGGTAGTTCATCACCGCATCGACGGCGCGGTTCGCATAAGCGTTGAAATACGGGTCGCTCATCTTGCCCTGGTCCTGCGGCGCGACGACAGCCTGGCGCACCGTGCCCGAGGGGTCGGTCGTCACCAGCAGCATCACGCTGAACCCCGCCAGCCCGGGCGCGCCGGCGTCCACGCTCCAGCAGGGGCGCACATGGCTGCCGATGGCAGCGCGGTCAGCGCCGGACAGGCCTGAATTGGCCGTGCTGTTCGGGCTGCCGCCGCCATTGGGCGCACCGCCCTGGTCGGGGTTGTACACATGCGTCGGCGGTTGCTGCTGCTTCTGCAGGGCCTGCAGCTTCATCAGCGTGTTCAGCACGTTCTGGCTCAGCGGCGCCGGGGTTTTCACCACGTGCTGCTGATGCGTCGGGCTCTTGGCCGGCGCCGGAGGCTGCGGCGTGGGCGGCTGCTTCTGCGGCGGCTGCTTCACCGTGCTCGTCTGCTTCTGCGGCGGCTGCGGCGGAGGCGGTGGCGTGGGAATGGATTGAGGGCTCGGCGCTGGCGGCGGCGGCGGCGGGGCCGGGGCCGGCGGCGTGGGGCTCGGCTTCTGCTCCGGTGCTGGCGGCGGCGGAGGCGGCGGCGGAGGCGGCGCCTCAATCGGCTGCGGCTTCGGCTGGTTCACCGCCAGCGGCCCCTGGTGCGGAACCGGCAGGTTGGAGGGCGCCGGCACCTTGTTTTTCTCAAACGCCTCTTGCGGCGCGGTGGGGCCAACCAAATCCACATCCACATCCTGGTCGGCGCTGGTGTCCAGCGGCTGGAGCGGCAGTGTCACGATCGCCGCGACAATGATCGCGGCGTGGACGAACGCGGATATGATTGCGCTACGGCGCAGATCCCGGTCCAAGATATTACTCCCCTCCCCGGCTTACTTGCCGGAGCCGGTCGGTTGGGCGAGCAGCGCCACTTTCGTGAAACCGCCCTGGGTGATCGTTGCCATCACCTGCAGCATGTCGCCGTAGGAAACATCCTTGTCCCCGCGCACAAAGATGCGCTGCTCCGGATTGTTCTGCGCGGCCTGCTGCAGCGTGGCGACCAGATTGCTCAGTTCCACCTGCGTGTTCTGCAGGAAGATCTGGTCCTGCGCGTTCACCGTGATGGTGATGGGTTTGGCGTCGGCCTGGGCCGGCTTGGCGTTGGCCTGGGGCAGGTTCACGTTCACCGAAGAGGTGATCATCGGCGCCGTGACCATGAAGATGATCAGCAGCACCAGCATCACGTCCACCAGCGGGGTGACGTTGATCTCCGCCATCGGGCGGTAGCGCTTCTTGCCGTTGCCCGGCCCCATCAGCCCGCCGGCCATTTACTTATGCTCCTCGGTCTGACGCGAAAGAATTGCGGAGAATTCAGCGCCGAAGCCCTCCAGCCGCGCCGCGAAACGGGCGAGGTCGCTGGAGATCTTGTTATAGGCCAGCACCGCCGGAATGGCAGCCACAAGGCCGATGGCGGTGGCGAACAGAGCCTCGGCGATGCCCGGAGCGACCACGGCGAGGTCGGTATTGTGCATGGCGGCGATGGCCGAGAAGGAGTGCATGATACCCCAAACCGTGCCGAACAGGCCGATGAACGGCGCCGTGGCGCCGACGGAGGCGAGGAAGATCATGAAGCGCTCCAGGCGGTCCATCTCGCGCATGATGGTCACACCCATCGCCCGGTCAACGCGCTCCTTCACGCCGGTCTTGCCGATCTCGGAGCCCGCGATGCGCGCGGTGCGCTTCCACTCGCTCATCGCGGCGCCGAACACGGCCGCCATCGGGTTGCTGGGGTCGGTGCCCTCGCGCTCATACAGATTGTCGAGACTGCCGCCGGACCAGAACTCGTCCTCGAACACGTTCGCTTCGCGGCTGACGCGGCGCAGGGTCATCACCTTCTCGATGATGATCGTCCAGACCCATACGCTGGCGAAAAGCAGCACCAGCATCACAAGCTTCACCACGATGTCCGCCTGGAGGAACAGGCCGAGCAGCGACAGATTCGCCGCAGAAGGCGCGGCCATCGCCGCCTGAGTAACCGATTGGTCCAATGTCTTTCCCCAACTAAATTTTCAGCCGCTGCGCCCAGTCGCGCGGAATGCGCGTGGCCCGGCCATCCGAGACACGCGCGCAACCCAAGGCCAGATCAAGCACGGCCAGCGAGTCGCTGTCCCTCAGGAATTTTTGACGAAGCGTGACTGTCGCCCCGCCAATCTCCCTGAACTCTGTTTCCACGCATACCACCTCATCCAGCCTCGCGGGCCGCTGATAGTGCAAATTGACGCGATGCACCACAAACATCACACCGTACTGAGCAACCATTTCCGCATGAGGCGCGCCCATCTCGCGCAGCGCCTCGGTGCGGGCGCGTTCGGCAATGGACAGGTAGTTGGCATGGTACACGATGCCGCCCGCGTCGGTGTCCTGATAGTAGATACGGGTCTCGTAAGTATAGGTCATTCGGGCAGCAGTAAATCCAGCTGATCAGGGCGATTCTGTGGCGGCGTGAGTCCAAGGTGCCGCCAACCGGCATCGCCCAGCATTCTGCCACGCGAGGTACGGAGCAAAAGTCCTTCCTGGATGAGATAGGGCTCGACCACATCCTCCAGCGTGTCCCGCGCCTCGGCCAAAGCCGCCGCCAGGGTTTCAACGCCCACCGGGCCGCCGTTATGGTGCTCGGCCAGGCGCCTTAAGTACCTGATATCCATGGCATCCAGCCCCTTGTGATCGACATCCAACCGGGTGAGCGCGGCATCGGCCATCTCCCGGGTGATGGTGCCGCCACCTGCTACGGCCGCGAAGTCCCGCACCCGGCGGGTGAGGCGCCCGGCCACGCGAGGCGTGCCACGGGAACGCTTGGCGATCTCGTGCGCGCCTTCATAGGACAGGTCCATGCCCAGCTTCTGCGCCAGGCGGATGACGATGCCGGTAAGCTCGTCCGGCGTATAGAACACCAGCCGCAGGGGGATGCCGAATCGGTCCCGCAGCGGCGTCGCCAGGAGCCCGGCGCGGGTGGTGGCCCCCACCAGGGTAAAGGGCGGCAAGTCGATACGCACGGTGCGCGCGCCGGGCCCCTCGCCGATGATCAGGTCGAGCTGGAAATCCTCCATGGCCGGGTAGAGGATTTCCTCGATGGCCGGTTGCAGACGGTGGATCTCGTCGATGAACAGCACATCGCGCGGCTGCAGGTTGGTGAGGATGGCAGCGAGATCGCCGGATTTCTGGATCACCGGGCCGGACGTGGCGCGGAACCCCACCCCCAGTTCGCGCGAGACGATCTGCGCCAGCGTGGTTTTGCCTAAGCCTGGCGGGCCATGAAAAAGCACATGATCAAGGGCTTCTCCACGGGCTTTGGCAGCCTGGATGAAGATCTTCAGGTTCTCGCGGCTGGCCTGCTGGCCCGTGAAATCGTCCAGCGTCTGCGGGCGCAGCGCGACGTCGGCGGCGTCGTCGGGCAGGCGCTCGCCAGAGGTGATGCGGTCTTCACTCATGGGGCCGCTCTTATACCGTCATCACGAGCGCAGCGAAGCGATCCATTTTCGTCCCAAAACCGCAAAAAAAGATGGATCGCTTCGCTACGCTCGCGATGACGGATGAGGTTGCAGCTCATTTGGACAAGGCTTTCAGCCCTGCGCGGATCAGCACATCAAGCGCCGCGTCCTGCCCGTGCGCCTCCAGGGCCTTGGCCAGCGCCGCCTCGGCCTCCGCCCTTCGGTAGCCGAGATTGGTGAGCGCCGAGAGCGCATCCGCGGCGTTGCCCTGGGGCGCGGTGAAGGTGGGCAGCGGGGCCGCGCCACCGCCGGGCATAACGCCGGCTTTTTCTCGCAGTTCGGTGACCAGGCGGACGGCGAGCTTGGGGCCCACGCCCGGGGCGCGGGTGAGCGCGCCTTTGTCCTGGGCGGAAATGGCGGCGATGAGCTGGTCAGGCGAGAGCGCCGAGAGAATCCCCAGCGCCACTTTCGCCCCCACGCCCTGCACCGTGGTGAGCAGCCGGAACCATTCGCGCTCGGCGGCGGTGTAGAACCCATAGAGGGAGATGGCGTCCTCCCGCACCTGGGTCTCGATCAGCAGCGTGGTGATGCCCTCCGGCAGGCTCCCCAGCGTGCGCGTGGAGCAGAACACCAGATATCCCACCCCGTTCACGTCGATGACGCAGCGTCCGTCCTCGATGCTGTCCACAACGCCTCTGAGCCGCGCGATCATGCCGGGCGCTTCCACACGTTCAGCGAGGCGCGGTGATGCGCGTGGCAGATCGCCACCGCCAGCGCGTCCGCCGCGTCGGCGCGTTTTTGCGTAACGCCAGGCAGCAGGCGGCGCACCATCAGCCCCACCTGCTCCTTGTCCGCGCTGCCTGTACCAACCACAGCCATCTTCACAGTCTTGGCCCCGTACTCGAATACCGGGATACCCGCCCGCGCCGGGGCCAGCAGCGCCACGCCGCGGGCGTAGCCGAGCTTGAGTGTGGCGGTGCCGTTGCGGTTCACATAGGTCTCTTCCACCGCCGCCTCGGCGGGGGCGTAGCGGGCGAGGATTTCGGCCAGGGCGTCGTCGAGCATTTTCAGCCTGGAGGGTACGTCATCCACCGATTCGGTGGCGATCACCCCATCCGCCACATGGCGCAGCCGGTTGCCCTCGGCCTCCAGCACGCCCCAGCCGGTGAACCGCAGGCCGGGGTCGATGCCGAGCAGGCGCATCAGACCGAGAGCTTCGCCATGACCTCTTCGGGAACCTCGAAATTGGCATAGACGTTCTGGACGTCGTCATCGTCCTCCAGAACATCGAGCAATTTCAGCACCGAAGCGGCCTTTTCCTCGTCCAGCGTCACGGTCATGTTCGGGCGCCACTCGATTCGAGCCTCCGCCGGCTCGCCGAATTTCTGCGCCAGGGCGTCGCGCACGGCGAAGAAGCCCTCGATGCCGACCTGCACCTCGTGGCCATTCTCGTCGCTGACCGCATCGTCGGCGCCGGCCTCAATGGCCGCTTCCAGCATGGCGTCAGCGGAGGCCACGGAGGCCGGGTAGCGCACCATGCCCAGGCGGTTGAACATGAAGGACACGGAGTTCGTCTCCCCCAGCGCACCGCCGGATTTGTTGAAGGCGGCGCGCACCACGGAAGCGGTGCGGTTGCGGTTATCCGTGAGCGCCTCGACAATGACCGCAACACCTGCCGGGCCGTAGCCCTCGTAGCGCACGGCCTCGTAATTCTCCTGCCCGCCGGCGCCGGTCGCCTTCTTGATCGCGCGGTCGATCGCGTCGCGCGTCATGTTCTGCTTCAGCGCAGCGCCTATCGCAGCGCGGAGGCGCGGATTCGCCGCCGGGTCCGGCAGCCCCTCCTTCGCGGAGACAGTGATTTCACGGATGAGCTTTGCAAAAATGCGGGCGCGCTTGGCGTCCTGCGCACCTTTGCGGTGCATGATGTTCTTGAATTGCGAATGTCCAGCCATTTTTTTCGTCTACCATCGCTTCCGGCGCACCGGAAGGCGGTCA
>DATIWS010000248.1:0-11593 GCA_035519275.1 Acidocella sp.
AGGCGATCCTGGCCCATGGCGGGGCTGAGCGGGCCAATGTGTTCACCCGCATCCAGCTCGCGCTGTTTGGCGCCGCCCCCTGGGAAGCCTGCCCGGTCGTGCCGATCGAGCTGATGCTGATGCCGGGCTGGTTCCCCATCAACATGCGCAAGGTCTCGTACTGGTCGCGCACGGTGATGACGCCGCTGATGTACCTGACGGCGAAGAAGCCGGTGGCGCGCAATCCACGCCAGGTGTTCGTGGACGAGCTGTTCACCCGCCCTCAGGCAGAGATCAAAGACTGGATCAGGGGGCCATACAAATCCTGGCTCGGCCCGATGTTCAAAAAGCTGGACAGCGCCCTGCGCGTGGCCGAGCCCTATTTCCCCGCGGAGTACCGCGAGAAGGCGATCGACAAGGCCATCGCCTGGACCATCGAGCGCCTGAACGGCGAGGATGGCCTGGGCGCCATCTACCCGGCCATGGCCAATTCGGCGATGATGTTCGACCATTTGGGCGACAAGGAGAATTTCGACATCGCCATGGGCTCGGTGAAGAAGCTACTCGTCGTCAAGGAGGACGAAGCCTATTGCCAGCCCTGCCTCTCCCCGGTGTGGGACACAGCGCTGGCCGGGCATGCGCTGATGGAATCAGGCGCCATCGAAGCCGCCTCCGCCGCCTGCGACTGGCTGATCCCGCGCCAGGTGCTCGACGTGGTGGGCGACTGGGCGGACAACACCCCGGGCACGCGGCCGGGTGGCTGGGCCTTCCAGTACAACAACGCCTATTATCCGGACGTGGACGACACCGCCGTGGCCGCCATGCTGCTGCACCGCACGGGGGATGCCACATACGCCGACTCCATCTCCCGCGCGCGCGAGTGGATCATCGGCATGCAGTCGACCAACGGGGCCTGGGGCGCGTTCGACATCAATAACGACCGGCAATACCTCAACCACATCCCCTTCGCGGATCATGGCGCGCTGCTCGACCCACCGACCGAGGATGTCACCGCCCGGTGCATTTCCTTCCTGGCGCAACTTGGGTACCTTGAGGATAGACCAGCCATCGAGCGCGGTATTGTCTATCTGCGCCAGACGCAATGCGCGGACGGGTCCTGGTTTGGCCGCTGGGGTACCAACTACATCTATGGCACGTGGTCCGTGCTCTGCGCGCTCAATGCCGCCGGCGTGCCGCATGACGACCCGATGATCACCCGCGCCACCGCCTGGCTGATCTCCAAGCAGCGCGCGGATGGCGGCTGGGGCGAGGATTGCGAAACCTACAGCGTGGCGCCCCCGGGCGAGTTCCACGGCCACGCGGCGCAGAGCCTGCCCAGCCAGACGGCCTGGGCGGTGATCGGGCTGATGGCGGCGGGCATGGCCGACCACGAGTCCGTGCGCCGGGGCATCGCCTTCCTGCAGGGAACGCAGGACGAGCAGGGCAGCTGGACCGAGAAAGCCTACAACGCTGTCGGCTTCCCGCGCGTGTTCTACCTGAGATACCACGGCTATCCGCGCTTCTTCCCGCTACTGGCGCTGAGCCGGTATAAGAAGCTGATGGCAAGCAACGACCGCGTGGTGAAATTCGGGTTCTAAGCAAAAGGCCCGCGCCAAAAGCGCGGGCCTTAATGTTACAAGAGTTTTTTGGTGCCGCTTTTTTGCAAAAAAGCGGCGTTCGTCGCGCCCTTTTTGTAAAAAGGGCGCCACCAAAAACTTTTAAAACTTAATTCTTGCGGCTGACCGTGAAGCGCGCCAGGGCCTGCAGCAGCCCGGCTTTCTCGCCAAAGCTCTCCAGATGCCCGGCGGCCTGCTCGGCCATCAGCTCGGCCTGGGCCTTGGCGCGTTCCAGCCCGAGGATGGAAACCATGGTGGCCTTGCCCTGGGCGAGATCCTTGCCGGCGGTCTTGCCCAGCGTGGCGGCATCGGCGATTTCGTCCAGCACGTCGTCGTAGATCTGGAACGCGCCGCCCAGCTCGCGGCCATAGGCGGCGATAACGTGGCGCTGCACCGGGGCGGCGCGGCCCAATATGGCCCCGGCCTCGGCGGCGAACTGGATCAGCCGCCCGGTCTTCAGCGCCTGCAGCCGGGTGATCTCGGCGCCGTTGAGCTGCTTGCCCTCGGACTGCATGTCGATCATCTGCCCGCCGACCATGCCGCGCATGCCGGAGGCGGCGGCTAGCGCCAGCACCAGCTCGCAGCGGGCTTCGGCATCGGCGTGGGTGTCGGGCTCGGCAAGCACCTCGAAGGCGCGGGTTTGCAGCGCGTCCCCGGCCAGGATGGCGGTGGCTTCGTCGAATTTCTTGTGGCAGCTCGGCTGGCCGCGGCGCAGATCGTCATCGTCCATTGCCGGCAGGTCGTCGTGCACCAGCGAATAGGCGTGAAGCATCTCCACCGCCGCAGCAACGCGGGCGGCGCAGGTCTTGTTCACCGAGAACAGTTTGGCCACTTCCATCACCAGAAAGGCGCGCAGGCGCTTGCCGCCATTCAGCACGCCGTAGCGCATCGCCTCGATCAGCTTGGCCTCGGCGGTTTCCGGCACGGGCAGCAGCGCGTCGAGCTGCGCCTCCACCAGGCGGGCGGTTTCGGCCATGGCTTCGGCCAGGGCGTCAGTATGGTGCGTATGCGCCATGGATCAGTCCTCGTTCTTCAGGGTCAGCGAGCCATCGGCGCGGGCCACGATGGCCTGCACGCGGGCCTCGGCCTGCGCCAGCTTTTCCTCGCAATGTTTCTTCAGCGCCGCACCGCGCTCATAGGCGGCGATGGCGTCCTCCAGCTTCTGCTGGCCCGATTCCAGTCCGCGCACGATAGCTTCCAGCGCGGCCAGGGCATCCTCGAAAGAGAGCGCGGCAATGTCGGCGTTTTTCGTCATGGAAACTCACGTACAAGGGCGTGACAAAAATCACAACCGCATCAGCGCGCGCACATGCGCGGCCACGCTCTGCGCCAAGGCGTTGAGATCATAGCCGCCTTCGAGCAGCGAGACGACACGCCCGGGGCAGCAGGCATCGGCCATCCCCAGCAGCGCGCTCGTGACCCAGGCGAAATCCGCCTCGCGCAGGCGCAGCTGGGCCATTGGGTCGGCGGCGTGGGCGTCAAACCCGGCGGAGATGATCAGCAGCTCCGGGGCGAAGGCGGTGAGGCGCGGGATGAGCTGCGTTTCCCAGGCGGCGCGGAACGCCTCGCCCGTGGTGCCGGGCTGCAGCGGCACGTTGACGACGTTGTTGGCGATGCCGTGCTCGGAGCCCTGGCCCGTGCCGGGGAAGCACCCCGATTGGTGCGAGGAGGCGTAGAACAGCGCGGGGTCGTTGCTGAAAATTTGCTGGGTGCCGTTGCCATGGTGCACGTCGAAATCGGCCACGGCGACGCGGGTGATGCCCCAGCGCGCCCGGGCGTGCAGTGCTGCGATGGCGGCATTGTTGAAAAAGCAGAAGCCCATTGCGCGGTCTGGCTCTGCGTGGTGGCCGGGCGGGCGCATGACGACGAACGCCGCGTCGGCCCAGCCCTCGAACACCGCGTCCACCGCCGCGCAGGCGCCGCCGGCAGCGTGCAAAGCCGCCTCCAGCGTGCCGGGGCCGAACACCGTGTCGTCGTCGATCGCCGTTATGCGGTCCTTCGGCATGGCCAGGATCGCGTCCACGTAATCGGGGTCGTGCACGGCCGTGAGCTGGGCGATCGTGGCTTGCGGCGCGGTCTCGCGCAGCAGCCCTGAGAATTCCGGCGCCTCCAGCGCGCGCAACACGGCGCGGATGCGCTCGGCGCGTTCCGGATGCTCCGGCCAGGTGTCATGCGCCAGGGCTGAGGGATGGGTGAAGAGCGCCACGCTCATGGCGTCTCGCCCCGCTTCACGGAAAAGCTGAACACCCCGTGACTCTCGCTGGCGGCGATCAGCGCATGGCCCGAGACCAGGCAGAATTCCCGGAAATCCGCCACCGCGCCGGGGTCGGTGGCCAGCACACGGAGCTTTTCGCCCGGTTCCATCCCGCGCAGCGCCCTGACGGCGCGCAGTATTGGGATCGGCGATTTTTGATATTGTGCATCGATCAGACGTTCACCCATGAGAACGAACATGCCCCCGGATGCGGGCTTGAGCAAGGCGCGAAAGTGCGGGAACAAGTGCATATGAGCTATCGCATCGGCATCGACCTCGGCGGCACGAAAACGGAAATCCTGCTGCTCGGCCCGCAGGGGCAGGAAGTATTGCGCCGCCGCGCGCCAACGCCCTCCGGCTATGCGGCGGCGCTGGAGATGATGGCCGGGCTGGTGCAGCAGGCCGAGGCGGAAGCCGGGGTGCGCGCCACGGTGGGCGTGGGCATACCGGGCTGCATCTCGCCCGCCACCGGGCTGGTGAAGAACGCCAACTCCAATGCGCTCAACGGCCATCCGTTCGACAAGGATTTAGGCGCGCTGCTGGGCCGCGAGGTGCGCGTGGCCAACGACGCCAATTGCTTCGCCCTCTCCGAGGCCACCGACGGCGCGGCCGCCGGGTGCGGCATCGTGTTCGGCTTGATCATCGGCACGGGCTGCGGCGGCGGCATCGTCGTGGACGGCAAGCTGCTGGAGGGCAGGCACCGTCTGACCGGGGAGTTTGGCCATACCCCCCTGCCCTGGCCGCGCCCGGAGGAGATGCCGCTGCGCCGCTGCTGGTGCGGGCAGGTGGGCTGCCTGGAACTCTACCTCGCGGGGCCGGCTCTCGCCTTTGAGTGCGACGGCCCCGGCGCGCGCGACGCCACCGCCATTCCCGCCCGCGCCGCCGCAGGCGATGCCAAGGCGCAAGCCGCGCTAGACATCCACGCCGACCGCATGGCCCGGGCTTTGGCGAGCCTCACCAATCTGCTGGACCCGGATGCCATCGTGCTCGGCGGCGGGCTGTCCAACCTGCCGCATCTGTACGAGGTGCTGCCGGAGCTGATGCGCCCCTATATTTTCTCCGACGCCTTCAGCCCCAACATCGTCCGCGCCAAACACGGCGACTCCTCGGGCGTGCGCGGCGCGGCTTGGCTGTGGCCGGCGGACTAGGGTTGCGGATACGAGAAAGGCCGGGAGCTGACGCCCCCGGCCTGATCGCGCGATCGCAGCTTACTGCGGGTTCTTGGCGGCGGCCTGGAGATCGGCCGCCTGGGCGAGGATGCGGTCCTCAAGCCCGCTGGCGACGGAGGGGTCCGCCGGGCTGTCCACCCACTGGCCGCCCTGGTTGACCTGGTGGAACACGCTCACCTGCACGGCATTGGCCGTGAGCTGCTGGCTCACAATATAGGCGTTGACCTTGAAGCGCTCGCCCGGCGAGGCGGGCGGGGTGTACCAGTCGGTGATAATGACGCCGCCGAACGGATCCGCCGAGACCAGCGGCATGAAGGCGAGGGTGCTGAGGGAGGCGCGCCAGAGATAGGCGTTCACCTGGATCTGGCTGCCACCGCCGCCGCTATTGTTGCTGGTGCCCTTGCCAAAGGTGAACAGAGAGTCCCCCGATTGCAGGCTTTGGCCCGCGGGCAGGCCCTGGTTTTCCGGATTGTTAAAGTTGGCCGGGCTGGTTTTGACGCCGCTGCATGCGTTCAACGCCAGAGTTCCCAATAGCAACCCGGCGGGCACGGTCACGTTTCTTAAGATCCGCAAATCAGCTCTCCAAAACCCTAAAACTGCAAGTTCTTTAACCGTGGCGCCGGGTTCCGCCAAGGGCCGGGCGGCGGCGGACATGAAAAAGGGTGGCGGTTGCCCGCCACCCTCATTCGTTACGTAACCTTTGGTTACGCGCTTACCACTTAAAGGTGGCGCCAGCGCTGACCATCTGCATCTGGCTGTTGCCCTTAATCAGGTTGGTGTTGCCGGGCTGGTGGGAGTGAGCGTACATGTACTGCGCGTACAGGCTCAGATCCTTGCCGATCACGTAGTTGCCACCGGCCGAGATGCCGTATTCGGACAGGGTGCGGGCTTCGGTGCCAGCCTTGAACTGGTTGTAGTTACCGGCGGTCTGGCCATCCCAGAAGCTGGCGCCGAGCACATACGGGCCGACAACGTAGTTGCCGCCGACAATGTACGTCACGCCGTCACGAGCGCCAATCGGCTTCGGCGCGTAGCCGTCCAGGGTCTGGCCCCACTTGGCGTTGGCGCCGAGGGTGATGGCATCGCCATCCGTGAAGAGACCCTTATAGGTGCTCTGCACACCGATCTGCATGACCTGCAGCTGGTCGAGCCGGTAAGGGTTAGCAGCGTTGTAAATGCCGGTGTAGTTGATCGGGGAGCCCTGGAGGTAGCCAACGGAGAGCTTGTTGGCGAAATTGCCCAGCTTCACTTCGTACTTCGCGGCGATGTCGAAGGTGTTCTTGCGCTCCGCCGCCTGGGCGGAGGTGTACAAGCCGGTGCCTTCGGAGCTCAGCGAGGCGCAGCCATTGCCGGCCGTGTTACAGCCGCTGCCATAGCCTTGCTTCAGGCCGTTGCTGTTCGGCTCATACGAGGCCATTGCGGAGAACTTGCCATCCAGATACGGCTCGGCGACCGCCGGGGAGATCAGCACAACCTTGTCGGTGGTGTAGAGCGCGCCCTGGTCGGCATAGACGAACTCGCCGGGGATCGCCTTGGTCGGAACGACGAAGAGCGAGGTGCTGTCCGTGCTGGCGAACTGGGCGCCGTCACCGAAAGCCTCGATCACGCCAGTCTGCATCAGGGTGAAGGCGCCGTCGGTCTGGCCGAAGCGGACATAACCGTAATCCTGGGTGCCGATATAACCATAAGCGCGGCGGACATACAGGCTGCCCGTGCCGCTGCTGACGCCCTTGCCGGCGGAGGTGAAGGCCGTGCGCGTCTCAACCTGGGCACCATAGGCGATGCCGTTAACGGTCATCGCGTCGAAGCCAGGGTACAGGCGGAATTCACCGTTGGTGGTGACCGGGTTCAGCTTGGCGCCGCCGGTGTTGTTGAAGGTCGAGCCGACGTCGTCGAGGCCGAACTGGAAGTAGCCGTTCATGTGGACGACGATGGTGGCGGGAGCGACGGGCTTGACCGGCTGGGCGTTCGCGGCGCCGCCGGCGGCAAGAAGCGCGCCCATCGAGGCCACGGAGGCCAGAAGTACTTTGCGCATGAAACTTATCTCCTCGGTCACCGGTTTCCCGGTGGAATTGGTAGCGTAAGAGCCTGGTGGCCCCGGAAATCAGACCGCACCGCCAAACGGCCGGCGCGCTCGGGCGCCTTAAAACCGCATCCCACCCATCAAGCAATGAGCATTTAGGGCGGATTGGTAAATCCAAAACCACTGTGGCAGGAGCGCCACATGTATATTGCATTAATGTTAATTTTTATTTGATAAAATCGGCTGAAAACTAATGCTTATTACAGTTTGATGACACTCATTCGCACCATTTTATCATCAATTCAATAGACTTATCAGCCGCCACCCTGAGCGCCTTTGCCGCCCCCTCGGGCGGCGCGGAAAGCAATGCCTCGATCGCGCCGGTTCCCGCACAGTCACGCCCCAGGGCACGGATATTCGCGCCGCTAATTCCCCCTAGCGCAAATCGCCTTATCGGGCGGATGAAACGGGCCAGGCGGCGCCAGCCGAGCGGGCCGAGCACCCCGGCGCCGGGATGGCTGGCCGTCGCAAAAACTGGCGAGATGAACGCGGCGGCCACCCCGGCACGGCGGGCCCGCACCGCCTGCGCGGCGTTATGGACAGAGGCGGTGCGCAGCCGTGGCGGCTTGATCCACCCCGCCTGCCGCCCGCCGCGCAGGTGCAGCCCGGCCCCGAGCGCTGCAGCCAGCCGCGCATCTCCCGCCACCACCAGCGCCAGCCGCCGCGCGCGGCACAGGCGCGCCACCTGCCTGCCCAGGGAGGCACGGCCGGGCGCATCGTCATGCCGGAACACCACGCCGCACAGCCCCGGCGGCAGGTTGGCGATCACCGTGAGCGGGTCCGGCGCGCGGGCGGAATCGGTAAAAAACCATAACGGCGGCAGCTTGCCGCGCTTTACCGCGCGGGCCCAGGCGATTAACCGTGCGTCCATGACCGACCCTAGCGCGATTGCCGCCAATCTTGGAACCGTGCGCGCCCATATCGCCGCCGCCGCACGCGCCGCCGGGCGCGAGGCCTCGGAGATCACGCTGATCGCGGTGAGCAAGACCCACCCGAAGGACGCGGTGCTGGCTGCCATGGCCGCGGGGCAGACCGTGTTCGGCGAGAACCGGGTGCAGGAGGCGGAGGAGAAATTCCCCATCCCTGGCGCCAAGCTGCATATCATCGGCGGGCTGCAGACGAACAAGGCGGCGCATGCCGTGCGCGTCGCCGATTGCATCGACAGCCTGGACCGGATGAAGCTGGCCGACGCGATCGACCACGCCGCCCAGGCCGCGGGCCGGCTGCCCGAGCTGCTGGTGCAGGTGAATATCGGCGACGAGCCGCAGAAATCCGGCGTGCCCACGGCGGAGGCGGATGCCTTCATCCGCGCCATGCGCGCGCGCTTCGGCGCGAAGCTCGCGGGCCTGATGTGCATTCCGCCCGTGGAAATCGACCCCCTGCCCTACTTCCAGCGCCTCACCGCCATGGCCGATGCGCACGGGCTGCCGGTGCGTTCGATGGGCATGTCGGCGGATTACGGGATCGCCATCGCCGCCGGGGCCACGCATATCCGCGTCGGCACTGCGATCTTCGGCACACGGGAAGCATCCGCCCAAGCTCATAGCGTATAATTAATTCGCAAACCCAGCCCGGAATCTCACGATTCCGGGCTGGGCGCAGCGGCGGTTTCGCTGTATCTGCGGGGCCTTGAATTTTCCCAGTTTTGGAGATGGCCTTCCGGTGATCAGATTATCGGTCCCGTTCCGCCAGGCGTTGTCCCGCCTGAGCTTCCCGGTGACGCTGGCCGCCTCGCTCGGCGCGGTGCTGATCGGCCGCGCGGATCTGAATTTCTCCGACCATGTGCGCGCCGGGATCGATGACCTGCTCGCCCCGCTCTACATGGCCGTCTCCAGCCCGATCCAGGCGGCCGAGCACGGCACCGGGGCGATCGGGCATCTCTTCGCGCTGAGCCAGGAGAACGCCCAGCTGCGCGAGCAGAATGCCGAACTGCTGCAATGGCAGGAAGTAGCGATGGCGCTCCAGGCCCAGAACAACGCGCTGAAGGCGACGATGAGCTTTGTGCCCTCGCCCACGCCGCAATTTTCCACCGGCGAGGTGGCGGCGGATCTGGGCGGGGTTTACGCGCGCTCGGTGCTGGTGGTGGTGCCGCCAACCAACGGCAACGCGCAAAGCCTGGTGGGCGCCGTGGCCATGGATGGCCGCGGCGTGGCCGGGCGCGTGGTGGAGGCTGGCGGGCGCTCGGCCCGGGTGCTGCTCATCACCGACATCAACAGCCGCATCCCCGTGGCGCTCGGGGCCGATGGCGCCCCGGCGCTGATGGCCGGCAGCAACGGGCCTGACCCGTCGCTGCTGTACTGGGCCCCCGGCCGGCCGCCCGCCGAGGGGGCGATGGTGCTCACCTCGTCCCAGGGTGGGGCCTTCCCGCCCGGATTGCCGGTCGGCGTGGTGCATTACGACGCGCAGAACAACCCCGTGGTGCTGCCGCTCGCCAACCTCGACTCGCTGCGCCTGCTGCGGCTGTTCAGCTACCCGGACAACCTGCCCGAGCTGACGCCGATTCCGCATATCAAGCCGGAAACCAAGCCGGCGGCGAAGGCGCATTCGCGGAAGCGCTGAGCCATGGTGCAAGGCCCCGCCCTGCGCCGCCCGCTGACGCTGTGGCGACGTCTCGATACCGCGTCGCGCCGGGCGTTCCCCGGCTTCATGCTGGTGCTCGGCCTTATTATTATAGGTATGCCGTTCGGTCTGCCCAACCAAGCCGCGCTGCGCCCGGTCTATGCCATGGCCTGCGTGTATTTCTGGTCGTTGTACCGCCCGGCCTCGCTGCCAGTGCCGTTCGTCGCGCTGTGCGGCCTGCTGCTGGATTTGCTCGGCCTCTCGCCGCTCGGGCTCTGGGCGGTGATCCTGCTGCTGCTGCAATTCGCCACCATCGCCGCGCGCCGCCGCCTGGCTCCGGCGAAATTCCTCATCACCTGGGGCGCCTTCACCGGCTTCGCGCTGCTCGCCGCCGCGCTGGCCTGGGCCGGGCAGTCGCTGCTTGAGATGCGCATGCTGCCGCTCTGGCCCGTGGCGTGGCAGGTACTGTTCGCCGCCGGGCTGTACCCCGCCCTGGCCCGGCTGCTGATCCGCGCGCATCGCGGTTCCGCGGCGGTGGAGCTGGCATGAGGCGCGCCGCCAAGGACCGCTCGGCCTTCAGCCGCCGCGCGCTGCTGATTGGCGCGGGCCAGGGCGCGGTGTTCGCCGGCATCGCCGCCAAGCTGTACAATCTGCAAATCACGCAACACGGCAAATACGCCCTGCTGGCCGAGCAGAACTCCATCTCGGAACGCCTGGTCGCCCCCGCGCGCGGGCTCATCACGGACCGCTTCGGCACCATCCTGGCCGGCAACCAGCAGCATTGGCGGGCGCTGTTCATGCAGGCCTTGGCGCCGGAGCCGCAGGCGGTGCTGGAGAATTTCTACAAGCTGGTGCCGCTCTCGGACGACGAGAAGGCGCGCATCGCCCAGGACCTCCAGGACCGGCCCGGCTATATCCCGGTGCTGCTGAAGGACTGGCTGGACTGGCCTGACATGGCGGCGATCGAGGTCAACACCCCGAACCTGCCCGGCATCGTGGTCGAGGCCGGGGCCTCGCGCGTCTATCCCCTGGGGCCGGTGATGGCGCATGCGGTGGGCTATGTCGGCCGCCCGAACAAGAACGAGGCCAAGAGCGACCCGGTGCTGTCCCTGCCCGGGATGCGCGTTGGCCGCACCGGGGCCGAGGATGCACAGGACGACGCGTTGCGCGGCGCGCCGGGCTTCGTGCAGACGGAAACCAACGTGCATGGCAAGGTGGTGCGCGAGGTGGCGCATGACAACGGCACGCCCGGCCAGACGGTGACTCTGGGGCTGGATGCCGGGCTGCAGCAGCTCGCGGTGCAAAGCCTGGGCGACAATGCCGGCGCGGTGGTGATGCTGGACGCGACGAATGGCGAGATCCTGGCCATGGTCAGCACCCCGGCCTTCGACCCCTCGCTGTTCGACAAGGGCGTGCCCGCCGATGTGTGGAAGGGCTGGATGGGGGATGCCAAGCACCCGCTGCAGAACAAGGCCACCGCCGGCCTGTTCGCCCCCGGCTCCACCTTCAAGCCCACCGTGGCATTGGCGGCGATGAGGCAGGGCATGCTCGCCGCCGACACCATCATTACCTGCCCCGGCTCCTTCAAACTTGGCGACCACGTCTTCTGGTGCGACAACCATGTGGCGCACGGCTCGATCAACGTGACCCAGGCACTGCAGGTGAGCTGCGACGTGTTCTTTTACCAGGTGGCGCTGATGGTCGGCATCGACAAGATCGCCGACATGGCCTCCAGACTCGGCCTCGGCGTGGATCTCAGTTCCGACCTGCCGCATGTCTCCACCGGGCTGGTGCCGACGCTCGAATGGGCGCGGTCCAAGGGCATCCACTGGGCCCAGGGCAGCACGGTGGTGCAGGGCATCGGCCAGGGCTACACCCAGCTCACCCCGCTGGCGCTGGCGACCATGGTCGCGCGCATCGCCACCGGCAGCGC
>DATIWS010000249.1:0-5110 GCA_035519275.1 Acidocella sp.
GATGCCGCCATCGCCGGGGGCCTCGCCATCATGGTCTACCAGGCGCTGCCGCCAGGCGCGGCGGGACTCCGCATCGGGGAAGCGCGCGACGATCAGCGCGTCCTTCCGGGGGATGCTGCACTGGTAGTAGTAGCGGTTTAGCGCCCAGGCCTGCACCTGCGCACGCGTGCAGCCGCCGGAATGCAGCATCTTATGGAACGGGTGAAGGTTATGGTAATGTTTCGCCCCGATCTCGCGGAGCGCGGCCTCGAGCGCGGCATCGTCGAGCAGTTTCATGTCGTCACCTCCATGCCGTCATGCGCGACTTCCCAGCCGGCGGCGCGAACTTGGGCGGCCTCCGGGCTGTCGTCGCACAGGATCTGGTTCGTATTGTTTATATGTATGAAGATGCGCCGCCCGAGCTTTACCGGAGCGAAGGCGGCGATGGTCCCGGCGTCACCGGAGACGCTGATATGGCCCATGCGGGCCCCGGTCTTGCAACCCAGCCCGGCGCGGATCATCTCGTCATCCTGCCAGAGCGTGCCGTCGAAAAACAGCAGATCGGCGCCATCCACCCGGGCGCGCAGAGCATCTGTCACGGCGTTGCAGCCAGGGATGAACACGAGCCGGTGCCCGGCGGCATCGGTAATGTCGAGGCCGATCACGGCATCGGGCGAGAGCAGGTCCTCGATTTTGTCACTGGTCTCGGTATAGAGCGGGATCTTGCCGCCGACGCGGAACGGCGTGACGCGCAGGCCGAGCGGGGCGCCGTGCACATCGCAGATATCCTCTGTGGTGCCGGTGTCCAGCACGCGGCGCGGCACGCGCAAGGCGGGCAGTACGTCGAAGATAACGTTGCGGCGCAGAATGTCCAGCACCAAGGCGGGGCCGTAGAGGCCGAATTCATGGCCTTCCCGCAACGAGAGCAAACCGGTGATGCAGTCGATATCGGCACCGGTGAGCACCACCGCCGCGATGGGCGAGCCGCGCAGCACGCCGGGCGCGGGGTGCAGGCAGGGCGCCTGGGCAATCTGGCGGGGCAGATCGGGGCTGGCATTGAGCAGCACCCATCGAACGCCATCGGCGGAGACGGCGAGCGAAGCCTGCGTGCGCGGCTTCGCGCTGACATCGCCCGCGCGGGCCTTCCGGCACATGGCGCAGCCGCAATTCCATTGCGGGAACCCGCCCCCCGCTGCGGCACCGAGCACCCGGACTTTCATCGTGATCGCCCGAAAGAACGGCAGCCCGGCGCCATGCGCTTACTTCCGCGCGGCGGATACGTACGAGTTGATCTCGGTGCCCACGCAGATTTCCGTCACTCTAGGTTTACGCCACATATGCACTCCTCCTTCACATTTTTTCACTTCGCCCGTGGCTCATGGATGCGCGGCGGGCCACCGCGGCATGGGGTGGCCGGAGCCGGTTGAGGCCCCGGCCGAAAGCTTACGGCTTTTGCGAGACCAGCGGGACTTTGGAACTCAGGCTGGCGGTGTAGTCGAGCTTCGTGGTGCCGGCCGGGTAGCCGTTCTGCTGCAGGATGTAGGAGAACACGTCCTCATACTGCTCGTGCGTCAGGCTGGCGGGCTGGCCTGCGGGCATCTGCTGCGCCACCTCGGTGAAAATCGAGCCAATGGTGTATTTATTGCCCGCGCTGGCAAAGGCCTGGCCCACCAGCGCGGGGCCTGCGGCACCGGTCAGGTCGGGGCCATGGCACATGGCACAGTTCTGGGCGTACACATCAGACCCACCCTTGGCCTGGTCGGCGGTGTAGAGCGCGGGCGGGGCCGCCAGGGCCGCCGTGGTGGAACCGGCCAGCAGCACGGCGCCAAGCAGAACGTGGATCTTCAAGCTATTCATTCCTTCATCCTCTTTCATTATCATTACTCACCAGCCGCCTGATACGGCGCCACCAGCGCTTTCAGCTGTCCCGCCTGCTCCAGGCGTTCCAGACCTTGGTTGAACGCCTGTGCCTGCGCCGCCGCGCGCGGCGTGTACAACGCTACCACATTCCAGGCGGCATCGGGCATATTCATTACGCCTGTGCGCAGGTTGTGCGGATGCGCCGCTTCCTCCCACACCAGCCAGGGCTGCCACACCATCGCCGCGCCCACCTCGCCCTTCAACAGGGCGGCCAACAGGTCGTCATTGGTGTAGTACACGTGCTCCGCATGGGCGGTCCTGGTGTCGAAATAGCTGTTCGGCACGGTGAGGAAATCCACGCCAACATCGGTGGTGGCGGCCATGGCGTCGAAGTTCCGCACCGGCGCGCCGGTGGTGGCCATCACGAAGCCGGTGCGCTCGTAGGGCCTCGTGGCCTGCATGCCGTGCGGCACCCCTGCCCCATTGGGTTCCACGGGCACGCCCATGATGAGGTCGCACTGCTCCGCCATCTTGGCGAAGACCTCGCCGAGGTCGATCTTGGCGTCGTCTCCATCGCCGTCCACGCCGTCATCGCCGGTGTTCAGCTTCACGAACTCGGCGCGCAGGCCGCTCCGCGCGGCCACGGCCTGGGCCACGGCACGGTCGGTGGTGGAGAGCGGATTGGCCTCGTCCACGCAGAAGCGAATGACAGCACCGCTGGCAGGAGAGTCCGCATTGCCGGCAATCGCCCGCGCGGGCGAGGCCAGTGCCAGGGCGGCAAGAGCCGCCCTGGCGCCCAGCGCTGCCCCCGCCTTACGAGTGCAGGGCAAAGACATAGAGCTGCCCGCCACGGGGGATCTTGGCTTCGGGGATGGCCAGCTTGCCCGCCCAGATCGGCCACACGCCGCCCCACCCGGTCCACACCGCCACGTACTGCACACCGTCGATCTGGTAGCTGATCGGGTTGGAGATGATGCCCGAGGTAAGCTGCGGGCTCGTCCAAACCACCTTGCCGGTCTTGGCATCGAACGCCTTCAGGAAGCCATCTGGCGTGCCGCTGAACACCAGCCCGCCCTTGGTCGCCAACGCGCCGGCATCCCAGGGCATCGTGCTCATCTGCTGCCACACCTGCTTGCCGGTCGAGAGGTCGATGGCCTGCAGCGAGCCGTACTGGCCGGGGCTTTCCGGATCATCCTTCATCTCGAACTTCTCGCCCAGGAACGGTAGGCCGGCGGAGTAGGTCACCGGCACGCCGACCATCGTCATGCAGGCGTGCAGCGTGGGCACGTAGGCCATGTTGGTGTCGGGGTCGATCGCGCCCGGCCACCAGTTCTTGCCGCCGAGGAAGCTCGGGCAGGTGAAGATCGACTTGGTCAGCGTCGGCTTCATGGCCTCGTTGACGATGGCATGGCCGGTCTTGTCGATGCCCAGGATCGAGGTGTCGTGGACGAACGGCTTGGCGTAGATCAGCTTCCCGTTCGTGCGGTCGAGGGCATAGAAGTAGCCATTGCGGTTGGCCTCAATCACCGCCTTATAGGACTTGCCTTCATAGGTGATGTCAGCCAGCTGCGGCGTGTTCACGCCGTCATAGTCCCAGCTGTCGTTGGCGGTGTACTGGTAGTACCATTTCATCTTGCCGGTATCCGGGTCCAGCGCGAGCAGCGTGTCCGAGTACAGATTCTTGCCCGGGCGCATCTTGGCCAGCCACGGGCTAGGGTTGCCCACGCCCCAGAGCAGGGTGTTGGTGTCGGAATCGTAGGTGCCGG
This sequence comes from Acidocella sp., assembly GCA_035519275.1. Lineage (GTDB taxonomy): Bacteria > Pseudomonadota > Alphaproteobacteria > Acetobacterales > Acetobacteraceae > Acidocella. The sequence goes on from DATIWS010000249.1 coordinate 3,606, forward strand.
TCATCCAGGCGGGGCCGCCGCCGGTCTGGTACATGCCCTTGGGCCAGGTGTCGCCGCCCGGTTCATCCGGAGACGGAATGGTGTAGATCTTCCAGACCTGCTTGCCATTGATGGCGTCGAGCCCCACGATAAAGCCGCGCGCGCCGTACTCGCCACCGCCGGAGGCGATGATGACCTTGCCGTTCACGACCAGCGGCGCCTCGGTGATGGAGTAACCAGTGCCGGACTCAGCCAGGGAGACGTTCCACTGCTCCTTGCCGGTGGTCGCATCCAGCGCCACGACATGGTTGTCCAGCGTGCCGAAGATCACCGAGTTGCCGTACACGGCCACGCCGCGGTTGTTGATGTCGCAGCACAGGGTCTTAAAAGCCGCCGCGGCGATCTGATAATCATACTGCCAGAGCTTCTCGCCGGTCTTCGCGTTGTAGGCGATGACGTGGTCCTTCGGCGTGGTCACGAACATGTAGTTGCCGACCACGACCGGCGTGCCTTCGAAGCCGTCGGGGATGGCGATCTTGCCGGAGGACCACACGGTGGTGAGGTTGGCGACGTTGCCTGTGTTGATCTGGTCGAACGGCACGTAATCCTGGCCCGCGTAGTCGCGGTTGAACATCAGCCAGCCATCGGAGGTGGAGGCGCCGACGAGGTCATCCTGGCTCACCGGGGTGTAGGCCGGGGCGGCCATCGGGGCTGTGGTTTGGGCACGCGCCGCGGACGGCACGGTCAGCGCCACGACGGCCGCCAAGGCCAGACCGGCACAGCCAACCGCTGTGCCCCCCTTAAGACGGCCTTGGAGACTTATTGTCAGCATTTTTTTCACCCCCTAGTTTATACAGGCTTGATCTCGCTGCTCACGTCAGCGCCGGCTGGCGGGAAACAACTTTCTTCCCCCTCTTCGGCACGCCCTGCTTCAGCGCCCCCGGTATGGCCGGCAGATTTGGCCACCGCACATTGGCACGACTGACCCTAAAAGTCTCGGTACAACATCGTAATTAATAGTCCATACGGCATGCCGCCGCATCAGCCTTCCCACTTGGCCGGGACTGGGCCGTCCGGACACGATCCGCCCCGCCCTCATCAGCACGAACATTCCTCCGCATTGCCGCATGTGACGGCTCTTGTTTATGGTATCCAGCCGGCAGGCAAACCCCGCGCCACATTAAAAAAACTGGCTACTCCTGGAGTTTTTACAAATGACGGCCAAGTGCAACGTCACAAACATAACAGTGCACCAAAATGGAGCATCACACCAGTTGCGGCTGTTACGATGACACACAACAAAAACAGGGACATGACAGTTGTCTTGACCATTCCGGATCGAAGATGAGATCCCTGACAATGCCAGCGCCCACAAATCCCGCGCCACCCGGAATGGAGATGATCATTTCCATTCCTTTTCGCAGCCACTGCGAGTACCGCCACGTCCCAGCTCACAAAAGTTTTTTGGCGTCGCTTTTAAAAAAGCGGCCTATTAGCCGTGCCTTCTTCCTTCTGATTCGTAGAAC
>DATIWS010000250.1:0-5089 GCA_035519275.1 Acidocella sp.
AGGCTCAGGATCAGCGCGATCAGTAGCGGCGGAACCAGCCCGGTTTTCTCGTGGCTGTCGTCCGGATGCGAATATAACTCGCTGTCGCCCGGGCCAGGGAGAGTCCCCGAGCCCAGATGCTTGGCGCTCCGATCCCGCAAAAATTTGCTAAATAGGTCTAACATCACATTATCACCGCTTCGGATAATACCGAAACTTTACAAAAAACGACACTGAAATTTATGGATAACTTATTCGCGGCGCCGTGCGGAATGGCGATTTTTCGGGAAAGTTGCCAATTTGGCACGTTCTGCCCCCCGCATGAGCCTATGCCGCCGTCATCCAGGCGAAGTCCTCCGGCCCTGGATTGGGGCAGAGACACTCCGCCCCTGTCCAGCCCGCATAGGGCAGGTGCCGGATGGCGCGGAACAGGCGGGGGAAATCCAGCTCCCCCGTGCCCGGCGCGCCCCGGCCCGGATAGTCGGAGAACTGGATATGGCCGACGCGGCCGATCCGGCGCGTCAGCCCCTCCAGCACATCCTCGCCCCCGGCGCGTGCATGGTACACGTCGTATTGCAGGGCCAGGTTGTCCTTGCCCACGGCGGTGAGCAGCGCATCCGCGTCGGCATAGCCGTTCAGGATGAAGCGCGGATTATCCGCCCGGTTCAGCGGTTCCACCAGCAACTGCACGCCACGCACGGCCAGCGTATCGGCGGCGAGGCGCAGGTTTTCCACCAGCACGTCCCAGCAGCGTTCGGGCGCCTCGCCCTCAGGCAGGTTCCCGGCCAGGCAGTTCACGCGCGGGCAGCCGAGTGCGTCGGCGTAATCCCCGGCGCGGCGCAGCCCCCGCAGGAACTCGTCCTCCCGCCCCGGGATGCAGGCGATGCCGCGCTCTCCGGCGGCGAAATCCCCGGCGGGGATGTTGATCAGCACGAACTCCACCCCCGCAGCACCTGCGGCATCGGCCAGCGTGGCGGCTGGCAGCTCGTAGGGGAACTGCATCTCCACGGCGGCGAACCCGGCCCTGGCGGCGGCGGCGATACGCGCGGGCACCGGCAGGGCGGTGAACAGCGTGCTGATATTGGCGGAGAAACGCAGCATCCTTAACCTCTCCCGATGAACGGCATGTTGGTCGCCATCACGGTCATGAACTGCACATTGGCCGAAAGCGGCAGGCTCGCCATGTGCAGCACCGAGGCCGCGGCATGCTCCACGTGCATCATCGGCTCGGGCGCGATGCTGCCATCGGCCTGCATCGAGCCGCGTGCGATCCCGGCGGTGAGCTCCGTGGCGGCGTTGCCGATGTCGATCTGTCCGCAGGCGATGCCATGCGCCCGGCCCTCCAGCGAGAGCGCGCGGGTGAGGCCGGTGACGGCGTGTTTCGAGACCGTGTACGCCACGGCCTGGGGGCGCGGCACATGCGCCGAGATCGAGCCGTTATTGATGATCCGCCCGCCCTGGGGCGATTGCGCGGCCATCACCCGGAAGGCGGCGCGGGCGCAGAGGAACATGCCGGTCACGTTCACCCCCAGTGCCGCGGAGAAATCCGCCAGCTCCACCTCGGGCAAGGGCGCAGGGCGGGAGAAGGTGCCGGCATTGTTGAACAGCAGGTCCACCCGGCCGAAGCGGCGCGCGGTTTCGTCGAACAGGCGCTGCACGGCGGCTTCGTCCGTCACGTCGGCAGCGATGGGCACCAGGGCGGGGTGCGCCGCGGCCGCCTCCTCCAGCGCCGCCAGCCGCCGCCCGGCCAGCACCACCCGCCATCCCGCCTCGGCCAGTTTGCGCCCGGCAGCAAAGCCGATGCCGCTGCCCCCGCCGGTGATCACCGCCACCTGCGTCATGCCCTCATCTCCTGTCACGCCTATCGTCCGGCATCCACCAGCACGCGCCGTCCCGACGCCTTCTGGCGCGCGGGGACGATGCCGTGCAAATCCTTGCTCGCCTCGGCGATGGTCAGCCCCGCCAGTTGCGGCGCCAGCAGCCGGCCGGTTTGCTCGTAAAGCTCGAACCCGCGCAGCATCGGCGCCCAGCCGCAGGGCGGGGCGAACAGCGCGGGCACATGGGTTTCCACATGGAAGAACAGGTTGCCGAGCAACCGGCCGAGCTGGCTCTCGGAATAAGGCTGGCCATGGCCGAAGGGCGTGCTCTCCGCGTGCGCCCACATGCCGCGCCGGTTCGGCACCACCACGATCAGCCGCCCGTCATCCTTCAGCAGCCGCCAGGCCTCGCGCAGGATCCGCCTGGCGTTGTCCGCCTGTTCCAGCCCGTGCACGAGAAGGATGCGGTCGAACATCAGGTCGGGGAAGGGCAGGGCATCCTCCTCCGCCAGGCAGGCGAGCGAGGCCCGTCCCGCCGGCCAGGGGGCCAGCCCCATGTTCCGGGGCGAGACCGCCACGCAGCGCGCCGCCTGTTCGCGCCACAGCCCCAGATACGGCCCGGTGAACCCCAGCCCCAGCACCGAGAGCCCGGCGCAATCCGGCCATAGCGCCGCGAGTTTCCGCCGTAGCAGCCCGGCCGTCAGCCGCCCCAGGGGCGTTGCGTAAAATCCAGCCGCATCTCGCGCATCGATCGCCATTGCTCCTATATAGCGCGGCAGACGGCAAGGAGCGACACACATGGCAGTGACGGTACAGGCGATCCCGATGCTTTCGGACAATTATTCCTGGCTGCTGCGCGAGAGCGTGTCCGGCAAGACCGGCATCGTTGACCCGGCGGAGGCCGCCTCGGCCATCGCCGTGCTGGAGGCGGCGGGCCACCGGCTCGATTACATCTTCCTCACCCATCATCACGACGACCATGTCGGCGGGGTGGACGGGCTGACGGCGCGCTACGGCGCCAAGGTGGTGGGCAACGGCGCGGACGCGCACCGCCTGCCGGATCTCGACATCGCGGTGCATGAGGGCTCGCTGGTGGATTTCGGCGCGGCGAAACTGCGCGTCATCGAGGTGCCGGGGCATACACTCGGCCATATCGCCTATTACATCGCCGATGGCGGCATCCTGCTGCCGGGCGACACGCTGTTCAGCCTGGGCTGCGGCCGGTTGTTCGAGGGCACGCCCGCGCAGATGTTCCACTCGCTGGCCAAGTTCGCCGAGCTGCCGGATGCCACGCTGGTCTGCTGCGGGCACGAATACACCGCGTCGAACGCCAAATTCGCGCTCACCGTGGAGCCGGAGAACGCGGCGCTCGCCGCCCGCGCGGCGGAGGTGGCCCGCTTGCGCGCGGCGGGCAAGCCCAGCTTGCCTGCCACCCTTGGCCAGGAGCGCGCGACCAACCCGTTCCTGCGCGCGGAAACGGTGGAGGAATTCGCCCGCCGCCGCGCCGCCAAGGATAAATTTTAACGTTAACGCGCCGCCAGCGCGGCCTTCAGCTGGGCGATGGCCTGGGCGCGGTGGCTGATTTTGTCTTTCACCGCCGGGCCCAGCTCGGCATAGCTCTGCTCGTAGCCATCGGGGATGAAAACCGGGTCGTAGCCGAACCCGCCCGCCCCACGTGGAGCGGGTGAGATGCGCCCGTAAGCCTGGCCGACATAAGTGGCGGTGGTGCCATCCGGCCGCGCCAGGCAGAGCGCGCAGGTGAACCAGGCGCGCCAGTCATCGGCGGCTCCGGCGGCGGCGATGATGCGCGCGAACGCCGCCGGGTAATCCCCCGCCGCGTAACGCGCCGAGAGCACGCCCGGCCCGCCGCCCAGGGCCGCGACCGAGAGCCCGGAATCGTCGGCTAGCGCCGGCAGGCCGGAGGCTTGCGCCGCCGCCAGCGCCTTGATCCGCGCATTGCCGGGGAAGGTATCGGCGGTCTCATCCGGTTCGGGCAGGCCGCGTTCGCCGGAGGAGGTCACGCCAAACCCCAGCGGCGCCAGCAGGGACAAAAATTCTCTCAGCTTGCCCGGGTTATGGGTGGCGATGATAAGCTGCTTCATGCCTGCCCCGCCGTGCCGGAGAGCATGCCGGGGTCGATGCCCAGCTTGGCCAGGGCCCGCTGCCATTTGGTGCTGTAGGCGGAGTCGAAGATCAGGGCGTCATCCGGCGCCACGCTCAGCCAGGAGTTCTGGCGCATCTCCTGGTCCAGCTGCCCCTCGCCCCAGCCGGCATAGCCGAGCAGCAGCACCGCCTTTTCCGGCCCGCCGCCTTCGGCCACGGCCTGGAGAATGTCCAGGTTGGCGCTGAGCACGCGGGTGTCGTCCACCTGCAGGCTGGTGTCGGAGAGCCAGTCCGCGCTGTGCAGCACGAAGCCGCGCGTCTCATCCACCGGGCCGCCCACGCCCACCGCTAGCTCCCGCTGCGGCGGGCTGGGGGCAACGCCGAGCTGCCGCAGCAAATCGGCGAATTTCGGGGCGCGCAACGGGTGGTTGACGACAACGCCCATCGCGCCATCCGCCGTATGCGCGCACACGAGGATCACGCTCTGCGCGAAGCGCGTATCCCCCATCGCCGGCATTGCGATGAGCAGCTGCCCCGTGAGCCAGTTGGGCGGGTTCGTCCGGGAAAGTTTTGCTTCTGCCATTAACCCAATATATTATTGGCATCTGGCCAGGACCAGCCCTGCGTGCGGCTCTCTCTTCACGGCATGGGGCAGTTCGTATACGAAGCGGCATCTGCCGAAGGGAAAGACAGACAGCATGATCAAACTAGGCGACAAGATTCCGGCCATGAAGCTCATGGTGGCGACGGCGGATGGCCCGCGCGAAGCCGATACCGCCGAGCTTCTGGGCCAAGGGAAGGTCGTGCTGTTCGCGGTGCCGGGCGCCTTTACCCCTACCTGCAGCGCCAAGCACCTGCCGGGCTTCGTCAAGCACGCGGCGGAGTTTAAGGCCAAGGGCGTGGACCGGATCGTCTGCATGGCCGTCAACGATGCCTTCGTGATGGGCGCCTGGGGCAAGGACCACAGGGCGCTGGACAGCGTGGTGATGCTGGCCGACGGCTCCGGTGTCTTCACCAAGGCCCTGGGGCTGGAGCTGGACTTGGTGGCCCGCGGCCTGGGCGTGCGCAGCCAGCGCTTCGCCCTGGTGGCGGAAGACGGCGTGGTCACGCAGCTTTTTGTCGAGGAACCGGGCGGCTTCGAGGTCAGCCGCGCCGAGGCCGTGCTCGAAGCCCTTTAACCCGCCGTGCCC
>DATIWS010000251.1:0-4641 GCA_035519275.1 Acidocella sp.
CCTTAAAGATATTCAAAGCGCGGCGTTGGTCGCCCGCAAGCGGTGTGCCAACTCGCCCATGATATACCAACAGAATTGAGGCATCTCCTCGATCATGTAGCGGAACTTCTTATGATCGATGAGGGCAAGCTGCGTCGCCTCGCAGGCACGGGCGCCCGCCGACCGGTTCCGGCCGTCCAGCAGCGAGAGAATACCCAGCGCCTTGCCGGGGCCTATCTTCTCCAGCACCGCGCCTTTGACAATGATCTCCACCGAGCCGCGCAGCACGAGGTACATGAAATTAGGCTCATCGCCTTCGCGGAAAATCACGTCCCCTGGGGCATAGTCCATAATTGTGCCAACAGTGGCGGCAAAATCCTTGAAGTCGATCTCGGCGGCCATCGACATAAGCATCCTCTCTCATGTTTTTTACATTTTTATTACGGCAGTCTGTTTAAAACGCGGCCGTCAAAAGAACAAGGAATAACGAATCGGCCCACCTTACAAATGCGTTCGACATGGCCGGGCAGCGAGCAAAACTTGTCAAACCTTCCCGCCCTGGTATTCCTCCGCCGCGCCTGTGAGAGGGATATCTATGCTCAACGCCTATTCCTGCGAACACGGCAGGATCGTCAGCCTCGGCACCGAAGCGGGCAGCCAAGCCATATGGTTCGACTTGGAGAACCCCACGCCGGAGGAGCGCGCCTATGTAACGCGCCTCACCGGCCTGTCGCTGCCCGACAAGGCCGCGCTCACCGAAATCGAGTCGTCCTCGCGTCTTTCCGTCAGCGAGGCGGTGCTGACCATGTCCATGCCGATCACCACCCGCGACGCGGAAGGCACGGTGCGAGCCAGCGTCTGCGGCTTCGTGCTCTCGCCTGAGCATCTGGTCACGCTGCGCTTCTCCCACAGCGTCGTGTTCAGCCAATTCTGCGCGCAGCCGCATAATGTCACCGATATCGCCTCGGCCTATATTTTCGCCGGACTGCTGGAGGCGATCGTCGACCGCCAAGCCGATACGCTGGAAAAGCTGCGTGACGAGCTGGACCGGTTAAGCCACCGGATTTTCCGGCGCCGGCTGAAGGCCAACCAGCGCGAGCGCGATACAGAGATCGAGCTGAAGGCCGTGCTCGGCATTCTCGGCCGTGATTACGACACCATCTCGTTCCTGCGCGACAGCCAGCTCGGTGTGGCGCGCATCGCGCCCTATGCCATCGCCTCGGCTGACTGGCTGCCAGCCCCCGTGCGCCAACGGCTGAAATCGGTGCAGAAAGATATTTCCTCACTCAACGAATACAGCGTCCACCTGACCGATAAGGTGCAGTTCCTGCTCGATTCCACGCTGGGGCTAATCAACATCGTGCAGAACAGCCTGATCAAGGTGCTGACCATCGTCAGCATTGTCGGCATTCCGCCGACGCTGATTGCGGGCATTTACGGGATGAATTTTCATATCATGCCAGAGCTGAGCTGGACCTATGGCTACGCCTATGCCTGGGTGCTCATGGTCCTCTCATCCGTACTACCGCTGCTCTGGTTCCGCAAAAAAGGCTGGATATGACAGAATATTTTCAACCCGGGGAAGACACCCCCGGGGCCGCCATCGAGGCGATCGGCAACGAGCTGGCGCTGTTCGACGACTGGATGGACCGCTACGAATTCATCATCGAGCTGGGGCGCAAGCTGCCCGCTTACCCCGCCGAATGGCAGAACGAGGCGCACCGCGTGCAGGGCTGCCAATCCCAGGTCTGGCTGGCGGCGCATGAGGACAGCGGCAAGCTGTATTTTACCGGCGCGTCGGATGCCGCCATCGTCGCGGGGCTCGTGGCGCTGGTGCTACGGGTTTATTCCGGCCGGACGCGGGCGGAAATCCTCGCCACCTCCGCGCAGTTCCTGCGCGATCTCGGGCTGATCGGCGCGCTGTCCACCAATCGCGGCAATGGCGTCGCCGCGATGGCGGAGCGGATTCAGGACATGGCGCGCGCCGGTTAAGAGATCAGACCCAGTGGCCGGGGACCCACGCCCACTGGCCATGAATCACGTCCCAGTGGCCATCCACCCAGCGGTGCCAATCCGGGCCACGGCGCACGTAATGGCCCGGCGCCCAATGGTAGTGACGGCCATTCCACACCCAGTGTCCCGGGCGCCAGATATAGGCCCGGCCGTGCGGCGGTGGCGGTGGAGCCTCGGCGCGCAAAGGCGGGGCCGGCTGGTAGCCCGAAGGATAGGGCGGCACCGGCTGGGCGCTGGCTCCGGCGCCCGCCACAAGAGCGGCGGCGGCGCCAAAAACCAAGGTGGCGAGAGATCGGCGTGTCTTCATAGCAATCTTTCCCCAAAGTCTGGCAAAGTCTACGCCGCGAACCTGCCCGTGAAATGGGGCAAATTTTTGCCGCGCCTCAATCGCCGAACTTGTTGGAACGCGGGAAGCCATTTGGCGGCATCCGCCCGGCGGAGGCGCGGGCACCCAGCCATTCGGCCAGCTTCTGCTCCACGCGCAGCTTGTCGCCAATGCGCCAGGTAAGCCCAGCGGCGAGGCTGAAGGTCTTCACATCCGCCAGCCCGCCATCCTTGTATTTCTGCAGCTGCACGCCGGTGCCCTTCGGCATCTCGGGGAGCTGTTCCAGCGGGAACACCAGCATCTTGCGGTTCTGGCCGATGACCGCCACGTGGTCGCCCTTCACCGGCACGCAGGCATGCCATTCCTCGCCGGGTTTCAGCACGAGGATCGTCTTGCCGGCGCGGCGCTCGGAGGTCAGTTCGGAGCCGGGCAGGATGAAGCCGCGCCCGGTGGAGGAGGCGACGAGGTATTTCTGCCCCGCATCCGGCACGAACAGCGCCAGCACGCCGTCCTCGTTCGCCAGCTCGACCAGCAGGCGGATCGCTTGGCCGTCGCCACGCCCGCGCGGAATGTCTGCTCCCTTGAGCGTATAGACACGGCCATTCGTCGCCAGCAGTGCGATTTTGTCGGTCGACTCGCAGCGCAGCAGATGCGCGAGTTTGTCTCCCTCCTTGAATTTCAGCTCCACGTCGTCCGCCAGATGGCCTTTCTGCGCGCGGATCCAGCCTTTCTCGGAAAGGATGACGGTGATTGGCTCGCGTTCCACCAGCGCCTCGGCGACGATCTCCACCACCGGGGCGGCGGCGGAAATCTTGGTCCGCCGCGCGCCGAGCGGCCCGGCGCCGAATTTCTCGCGCACCTCGGCGATCTCGGAGGAGATTTTCTCCCAGCGCTTGCCTTCGTCTTTCAGCAGAGACTGGAGCGACTTCTGCTCCGCCGAGAGCTTCTTGTGCTCATTGCGGATTTCCATCTCCTCCAGCTTGCGCAGGGCGCGCAGCCGCATGTTGAGGATCGCCTCGGCCTGGGTCTCGGTCAGCTCGAAGGTGCGGATCAGCACCGCCTTGGGCTCATCCTCGGTGCGGATAATGCGGATCACCTCGTCGAGATTGAGGAAGACCTTGATATAGCCCTCCAAAATCTCCAGCCGCCGCGCGATGGCATCCAGCCTGTGGATGGAGCGGCGCACCAGCACCTCGTGCCGGTGGTCGAGCCAGGCGCGCAGGATCGCCTTCAGCCCCATCACCCGGGGCGTGCGCCCGGCATCCAGAACGTTCATGTTCATGGCGAAGCGGGATTCCAGCTGCGTGGCGCGGAACAGCGAGGCCATCAGCATCTCGGGGTCCACGGTGCGGGTTTTCGGCTCCAGCACCAGGCGGATGGTCTCGGCACTCTCGTCGCGAATATCGCCCAGCAGCGGCAGTTTTTTCTCCGTGAGCAGGATGGCGATCTGCTCAACCAGGCGGGATTTCTGCACCTGATACGGAATCTCGGTGACGACGATGACCCAGGTGCCGTGCTTGCCTTCTTCGCGCGCCCATTTTGCGCGGGTTCGCAGGCTGCCCCTGCCCGTCTCATAGGCGTTCAGGATGGTGGCCTCATCCTCCACCAGCTCGCCGCCGGTGGGGAAATCCGGGCCGCGCAGATGCGTCAGCAGCTCGGCGGTACTCGCCTGCGGGTGGGCGATGAGGTGAATGGCGGCGGCGCAGACCTCGCCCGCGTTATGCGGCGGGATGGAGGTGGCCATGCCGACCGCGATTCCCGCCGCGCCATTGGCCAGTAGGTTCGGGAAGGCACCGGGCAGGACGACGGGCTCGTGCTCCTCGCCATCGTAAGTGGGGCGGAAATCCACGGCATTCTCGTCGATGCCGCGCAGCAGCAGCTCAGCGATCTCGGTGAGGCGCGACTCGGTGTAGCGCATCGCCGCGGCGTTATCGCCATCGATATTGCCGAAATTGCCCTGGCCCTCGATCAGCGGGTAGCGGGAGGAGAACTCCTGCGCCAGACGCACCAGCGCCTCGTAGATGGAGGAATCGCCGTGCGGATGAAACTTACCCATCACGTCGCCGACCACGCGGGCGCATTTCTTGAAGCCCGAACGTGGGTCCAGCTTGAGCTGGTGCATGGCGTAGATCAGCCGGCGATGTACCGGCTTCAGCCCGTCGCGCACATCCGGCAGCGAGCGGGACATGATGGTGGAGAGCGCATAGGCGAGGTAACGCTCGGAGAGCGCATTGCTCAGGGGCAGGTCTTCGATCTGTCCGCCCAAATCATCCGGCATGGTTCTGCTCCTCCTCCAGGCTTCGGGAAAGACGCTCATAAAGACC
>DATIWS010000252.1:0-4383 GCA_035519275.1 Acidocella sp.
TCTCGACCACAAGCTCGACCGCATTCTCGCCCGCGCCGAGGAACTGCGCTTCATGCTCTCCGGCACGCTGGCGGGCGATGCCTTCGTGAAGGCCTCGAAGGAACTAGCTGAGTTGGAGCCGGTGGAAGAGAAGGTCACCGAGCTTCGCGCCGCTGAAAAGGCGATGGCGGAGGCGGAAGCCATGCTCGCCGACCCGGAGATGAAGGATCTCGCCGAGGCCGAATACCACGAGCTGAAAGCCAAGCTTCCGGAACTGGAGATGTCGCTCCGCTTGGCGCTGCTGCCCAAGGACGAAGCCGATGACCGTTCGGGGATTCTGGAAATCCGCCCGGCCGCGGGCGGTGACGAGGCCGGGCTGTTCGCCGCCGAACTGTTCGGCGCCTATCAGAAATACGCCGCACTGCAGGGCTGGCGCTTCGAGGTTCTCGAATACAATGAGAGCGAGCTGGGCGGGCTGAAGGAAGGCATTGCCGAGATCACCGGCAAATCCGTGTTCGCCAAGTTGAAATTCGAGTCCGGCGTGCACCGTGTGCAGCGCGTGCCCGCTACCGAAACGCAAGGGCGCATCCACACCTCCACCGTGACCGTGGCCGTGCTGCCGGAGGCCGAGGAAGTCGATGTGGACATCAACGAGTCCGACCTGCGCATCGACGTGTACCGCGCCTCGGGCGCTGGCGGCCAGCACGTGAACAAGACCGAATCGGCCGTGCGCATCACGCATATCCCCACCGGCATCGTGGTGGCGATGCAGGAGGAGCGCAGCCAGCACAAGAACCGCGCCAAGGCGATGAAGATTCTGCGCTCACGCATGTTCGAGCAACAGCGCGCCAGCGTGGACGCCACCCGCGCCGCCGACCGCAAGGGCCAGGTGGGCACGGGCGACCGATCCGAGCGCATCCGTACCTACAACTTCCCACAAGGCCGGGTGACCGACCACCGCATCAACCTCACTCTGCACAAGATCGACCGCGTGATGCTGGGCGAGATGGACGACATCATCGACGCGCTGATCGCCGAGGACCAGGCGGCGCGGCTGGCGGCGGAGACTTGATCCCCACCGCCCAGGCGCTGGCCGAGATCACCGCCCGGCTGAAACAGGCCGGGATCGAGGAGCCTCGGCGGGAGGCGCGGCTGATCCTCGCCGCCGCGCTGGGCACCAGTGCCGCGGGACTGCTGGCGCGCGATTCGGTGGAGCAGGCGGTTTACGAGCCGCTGGTGACGCGGCGCACAGCGCGCGAGCCGCTCGCCTATATCACCGGGCACAAGGAATTCTGGGGGCTGGACTTCTGCGTCTCCCCCGCCACGCTCATCCCCCGCCCTGATACCGAAACGCTGGTGGAGGCCGTGCTCGAGTCGGGGCTCCAGCCGCACACGGTGCTGGACCTTGGCACCGGCACGGGCTGCCTGCTGCTGGCCGTGCTGCATGAATTTCCCGCGGCCTTCGGCGTGGGCGTGGATTTGAACCCAGAGGCCGCCGCCCTCGCCCGCCGCAACGCGGAGCACCTGGGGCTCGCCGCCCGCGCGGCCTTCCTGGCCGGGAGCTGGGCCGGGGCACTGGAGGCAAAATTCGACCTCGTGCTCTCCAACCCGCCTTATATCGAGAGCACGGAAATCCCCGGCCTGATGCCGGAAGTGGCCGCCTATGAGCCAGGCCGCGCCCTGGATGGCGGTGCGGATGGGCTGGATGCCTACAAGGCCATTATCGCCGCCCTGCCCCGGCTTATGTCGGAAAATGGCTTGGCGGTGCTTGAACTCGGCGTGGGACAGGCACCATCTGTGGCCCGGCTGGCGGAGCGCGCGGGGTTTGCCTGCGCCACCCGGCGGGATCTGGCCGGCATGGAGCGCGCTGCGCTACTCAGATTCCTCAAATAAACAATTGGCAGATCGCCATTATGACGCTAAGCACGTTGATGCGCGGGCTGTTTTGCCTCGAGTCTCCAAAAATTACGGGGGCGGCCAAGGGTGGCGTTTGACGCCGCAGCGCGCAAGTCACCAGACGAGGATAGACAAGAGCCTATGAATATGAAGCGCATGCGTGGCCGCGGCCATCGCCAGGGGGGCGGTGGCGGAGGCGGAGGCGGGTTTCGCAACCAGCAGAATGGTATTCCGCTCAACCGCAACCATGTTTTCGACAGCTCAGGGCCGGAAATGCGGGTTCGCGGCACGGCCCAGCAACTGTACGACAAGTACACCCAGCTGGCGCGCGACGCCGCCAGCAGTGGCGACCGCGTGCTGGGCGAAGCCTATTACCAGCATGCCGAGCATTATTTCCGCATCGTGAGCGCCATCAACCAAGCCCAGGGCCTCCCGGCTCCGGGTCAGGGCGCGCAGCAGCAGGGCGGCGACCGATTCGCCCCGCAGCAGGGCGCTGAGTTCCAGCGCCGCGAGCCCGCCGAAGGCGGTGAGGCGCATGGCGAAGCCCGTCATGAAGGCCGCGAACACCGGCAGCACCAGGAGCGCCGCTTCGAGCAGCGCCCGCGCCAGGAATTCCAGCCGCGCGACCGTGGCGAGCAGCGCGGCGAGCGTCCGTTCCGCCCGGCGCCGATCGCTGAAACCCCGATCGACATCAGCTCAGCCCTGGAGGCCGAGTTGCAGGCCGCCGTCGCCGAGCCTGTGGGCCTTGGCGAGCAGCCGGCGATCCAGCCCGAGCTGCCCATCGCCGCAGAACCGCGCGCCATTCCCATCATCCCCGACGCCCCACCGGCAACGGCAACGGCAACGGCGGAAGAGGAGCCCACCCCGGCTGCCCCCGTGCGCCGCCCGCGTGGCCGCCCGCGCACCAAGCCGGTAGCGGCCGAGGTGGAAAAAGCCTCCGAATAAAACAAAAGGCCGGGAAATCCCGGCCTTTTTTGCGTTTACGAGATCGTGCGGCGCCTTATTTCGGCGCCAGCACCATCACCATCTGCCGGTTTTCCATCTTCGGCATCTGCTCGACCTTGGTGTCGGTCTCCATGTCGCCACGGATGCGCTCCAGCACCTTCACGCCCAGCTCCTGGTGCGCCATCTCGCGGCCACGGAAGCGCAGCGTGACTTTCACCTTGTCGCCCTCGCCGATGAAGGTCTTCATCGCGCGCAGCTTCACCTGGTAGTCGTTCTCGTCGATATTGGGGCGAACCTTCACCTCCTTGATCTCGACGATCTTCTGCTTCTTACGCGCCTCGTTGCGCTTCTTCTGCTGCTCGTACTTGAACTTACCGTAGTCGAGGATCTTGGCGACCGGCGGCTCGGCGTTCGGGCTGATCTCGACTAGGTCGAGCCCCACGGCGAAGGCGCGGGCAATGGCGTCCCGGGTGCTGAGCACCCCGATCATCTCACCATCCTGGTCGATCAGACGGACCTGCGGAATTCTGATTTCTTCGTTGACCCTGGGCCCCTCGCGGGATGGCGGGGCGGGTGGCGCTGGCGGTCTGGCTATTGGGAAGTCTCCTGTTACGGTTTCAGAGTATCGCCTTAAGGCAAAATGGGCGGGAAATGCAATCCACGCAGGGGCCGCGCGGTAAAATCTTCGCCGCCGTGGTGGTCCCGCACCAGATTAGCCGAAATTCACCGGGGTTTAAGGTAAAATCCCCGGTTCCTCCGGAAATAGTGACTATGTGCCAGCAATAACCGCGAACGTAAATGCTTACGGAGGAGCATGCCATGCATATCCGCAATCCCGTGGAGTGGGTCCTGGCGCAGTTCCAAGCTACAGAAATGCTCGGCAGCACTGCGCCGGAGACATATTTCTCCACCACCGAATCCGGCCCGCCGAAGGTGAGGCGCATTACTCTGGGCGATACGGTGCTCGCCTTGCGCCGGGGCTGGGAGGATTTCGCCGCGGCGCGGACCGATCTGATCATGCTCTGGCTGATCTACCCGGTGATGGCCGCCTATCTCGTCGCTGCGAGTTTTAATGGCCAGCTCATCCCCCTGCTCTTCCCGGTCGCGTCGGGGTTTGCACTGGTCGGCCCGCTTTTCGCCATTGGCTTTTACGAGATGAGCCGCCAGCGCGAGTTGACCGGGCAGATGCACTGGCGGGACGCATTCGGGGTGTTACGCTCGCCCGCCATCGGCGCCATTGCCGGGATGGGGCTGACGCTGGTGGCCCTGTTCATCGCCTGGCTGGCGGTGGCGGAGCTGATCTACAGCGCGACTCTGGGGCCGCAGCCGCCCGCAGGCTGGATGTCGTTCTTCACCGCCGTCTTCACCACCACCAAGGGCTGGGAGATGATCGTGCTGGGGATCAGCACCGGGGCGGTGTTCGCCGTGCTGGTGCTGGTTATCGCCAGCATCTCCTTCCCGCTGCTGCTCGACCGCCCGGCAACGCTGGGAGTGGCCATCCGCACCTCGGTAGCGGCGGTGAGGCGCAACCCCTTCCCGCTGGCGCTATGGGGCGCGATCGTC
>DATIWS010000253.1:0-2845 GCA_035519275.1 Acidocella sp.
CCGGGCGCCATGCGCCCGTTCCAGGAAATGCAGCACCTCGTAATGTGCCTTGGCGGCGGTGTGGCCGTGCAGGTCCAGCGTTGCCTCGGCGCGGATCTTGCCGGCGCGGAACTGCTTCCAGGTGGATTTGTCCAGCCCGCCGGGGGCGGCATCCACCCCTATATAAGGTGGCGGGTGCGCGAGCTTCGGCCGTGGCGCCTGGGGCGGCAGCGGCGCTGCCTCGGGTGGCGGGGCGGGCGGATCCGCTGGCAAAGGCAGGCGGGTGCGCCCAGGCATCAGCCGGGTGAGCGTGCGGCCATACGCCGCCCAGAGGTGAAGATCCTCCTCCGATAATCCCCTACGCCGCGCCATTATTCAGTCAGATCGCCTCATGGGTCCAGACGGTAAAGCTCTCCAGCATGTTCGGCCCAAATGTATGGGTGATGGGGACATCCGTGGCGTCCCGCCCGTACGCGATGAGCACCCGGCCCTGGCGCGGCTTGTTGTTGCGCGGGTCGAACGTATGCCAGGCGCCGCCAAGGTAGGCCTGGAACCAGCCGGCGAAATCCCCCGGCTGGTACGGCGGCGGCTCGCCGATGTCGCTTAAATATCCGGTGCAGTAGCGCGCCGGGATGTTCAGCGCCCGGCAGAAGGCCACGGCCAGATGCGTGTAATCCCGGCAGACGCCCACCCTCTCCCGGAAAGCCTGCGCCGCGGTGCGGGTGGCGCGGGCCTGCATGTAGTCGAACTTGATGTGTTTGTGCACGAAGTCGCACACCGCCTGGACCCGCGCCCAGCCTGGTGGCGTATGGCCGAACAGCGCCCATGCGGGTGCGGTCAGCTCGTCCGTCTCGCAATAGCGGCTCCCCAACAGGAATTCGAGCGTTTCCTCCGGCAGGTCCTGCACCTCATGCTGCTGGGCAGTGGGGTGGTGTAGGTCAGGCAATCCGGAATCCCACACCGTGCCGGCGCTGGCGATGCGGAAGCGCCCCGCCGGGGCCACCAGCCGGGAGCACAAATTGCCGAACCCGTCCCGGTAGGCGGTGACCGGCACGTGCGGGGTGGTGGTGAGAATGTCCGGCACGATGATATCCGCCGCCCGGCTGTGGTGCACGTTCAGGACCAATATCATCGGCGTAGCCTGCGGCAGCTGGTAGATCAGTTCGTAGCCGATCGCGATTTGCAAATTTTTGGTCCTTATGGTCGGCGCGCCGCGCGCCAAGTGGCTGTAAACTGGTGTTTCAGGAGCCTGACGGGGGCTTGAAGAACGCCGCCGCCGCCGAGGCATGCGCCTGCTTGGCGGTGATCGCCTGGCGCACACGGGTGATTTCTTCCTCAAGCATGGCGATATAGGCGGTCAGCTCCTCCACCCCCAGCGTATCCAGAACGGGCGCGGAGAACAATTTTTTCGCTGGGCGAGGAAGATCTTCTTCTGGAAATGTCATAAAACGATCTTGACCGAAGGGTGGCGCGGGTTCCATACCCCGCGCAAGTTTAACTTGCGTGGCCCACGCGCGAAACTATCTGCGTTCCAGGCCGCCGCGCCTGAGACGGTAAAAGGTACTCTATTCATGCCCCTACCCTTAATGCCTAAAGCTACCGCAGTCTGGCTGATTGACAAGACCGCGCTGACCTTCGAGCAGATTGCCGATTTCTGCGGGATGCACCCGCTGGAAGTCCAGGCCATTGCCGATGGTGAGGTGGCGCAGGGGATCAACGGCTACGACCCGGTGGCGAACAAGCAGGTCACGGCGGAGGACATCAAGTGCTGTGAGGGCAACCCCGCTCTGCGCCTGAAGCTGCTCACCGCGCCGGAAATGCACCAGAAGAAGCCCAAGGGTGGCCGGTACACCCCGGTGGCCAAGCGCAACGACCGCCCGGATGCCATTGCCTTCCTGCTGCGCAGCTATCCGCACCTCACCGATGCGCAGGTCATCAAGCTGCTCGGCACCACCAAGGACACCATCCAGAAGATCCGCGACCGCTCGCACTGGAACAGCGCCAACATCAAGCCGCGCGACCCGGTGATCCTGGGCTTATGCAAGCAGTCCGACCTGAACGACGCGGTGGCCGCCGCCAATGAGCGTCTGGCCCGCGAGGGGCAGGTTCCGCCGCCCCCGCCGAGCTCCTCGGAAGCCGCCGAGTAATAAAAAAAGGGGGCCATCTGGCCCCCTTTCCTTTTTATCTGCCGGCGGATTATCCCGCCTTCAATCGCTCCATTTCCTCCTTCAACCGCAACTTCTCTACCTTCATGCGGGCCAGGGCGGTGCTGTCCGGGCTGGGGCGGCGATCTTCCGCCACGATCTTGCTTTCCAGGCTGGCATGCCGCCCCTTCAGGGCTTCGATACGCGATTGCAGGCTCATAGTGCCTCCTTAAGGCTCTTAACGATGGTCTCCGGGCACTTGCCTTGCGCGGGCAAAGCCCAGGCTGCCGAGGCTAATCCTGCTGACGCGGAATTGTCACGCAAAAAAATGTGACCAAAAATTCCGGTTTCAGTGAGCCGCAAATGCTATTATTGCTCGGTTATGCTGACTGACAGAGATAACCTTCTGCGCCGCTTGCACGCGCTGCGCAGCGAGCACCGCGACCTTGATACCGTGATCGCCCGCGTCACCGAGATGGGGCCGATCGACCAGCTCCAGGTGCAGCGGCTGAAAAAGCGCAAGCTGGGGCTGAAGGACGAAATCTCGCGGCTGGAAAGCCGGCTAATTCCGGACCGCACGGCGTGAGCGCCCCGTTGGTTGGCATTATCATGGGCAGCCGCTCGGACTGGCCCGTGATGCAGCATGCGGCCGAGATGCTGGAGAAGCTCGGCGTGGCCTATGAGGCGAAGGTGGTGTCAGCCCACCGGACGCCGAAGCGGCT
>DATIWS010000254.1:0-6977 GCA_035519275.1 Acidocella sp.
AAGGCGCGGTCCTGCAGGTCGAACTCGCCCAGCGTGATCGGCGAGCCGCCGAAGCTGTTGGTCTGCACCATATCCGACCCGGCCTCGTAGTAGCCGCGATGGATCTCCCGCACGAGGTCCGGGCGGGAGAGGTTCAGCACCTCGGTACAATTTTCCTGGTTCCAGAAATCCTTTTCCAGGTCGAGAGTGAGCGCCTGCACGCGCGAACCCATGCCGCCATCGCAGAGCAGCACGTTTTTGGAGAGAGCGTCGAGAAGATGTGGCCGTGACATGCTTGTCAGATACACTGCATTGCCCCCATGTCCAGCCGATGCAGGAAGATAGCCGTATTCCCGTGGTGTTCGGGCAACAGCCAGGGCCTGAAGATGCCGCCCTGGTCGAGGAGGGGTTTGCCGCGCCGGCGGCCGGTTATGCACTGCGTTTCGCCGTCGCCAGGTCTGGCCACGGGGTGGGCTGCATCTGCTGCGTGGCGCGCAGCCCGGCGGCGGAGGCACTCGCCCAGCTTTTCCGCGCCCGTGCCACGGGGGCGGCGCCGTATTTCAGCCGCGTGGTGGTATTCGCCTCGGCGGCGGGGGAGGCGGCGTTGCGCGCCGCCCTGGCGCAGGACGCGCTGGCCCAAGCCCGTTACCGGGCATTAGGCGAGCCGCTTTAGAAGGCCGCGTGCTCGTTACGGTGTAGCAGTGAGACAAACCACTGCCTGGACTTGCGCGCCGGCTGCGGTGCCGGGGCGGGGACCGGCGCGGGGGCAGCCCGGGCGGCGAGCGCCATGGCCAGCTTGGTCACGTGATACGCCGCATCCGGGTTACGCTTGAACAAGGCGCGAATGATCGCGTCGGCTTCAACGTCGACAGTTGCATCCGCCGAGCTCATCACCCGGTCGAAAAACGCAAGGATATCCATATGCTCTTCGCGTGTCATGATCCTTCATAGGAGGGAAGAACCCCGTACAGGCAAGTAAGATTTTCGTGTATGGAGGTAAATTCACCCCGCCTTTCCCGCGCGCACAGATTCGTACACGTACAGAATGTAGCCGCCGCGCATGAACGTGCCGCATTCGGCCATGCCGATGCTTCCCAGCACCGACCGGGAGGCAAAATTCTCCTCCCGCGCCACGCCCACCACGCGCTCGAGTCCCGCGACATTATGCGCATAGTTCAGCGCAGCACTCGCCGCCTCGCTTGCCAGGCCAACGCCGCGCGCCTCCGGGTGGAACGCGAAGCGCAGCGCCACGCCGCGCCCGTCCGGCCGGTGCATCAGCGCCGTCATGCCCAGGAACTTGCCGCGCTGCGCCCGCACGGCCCACATGCCATAGCCGAACCGCCCCCAGGCCTGGATGTCATGGGCAAGCTCTTCCGCGGTCTGCACCGGGTTGCGCACACCGCCCAGCAACATGGCGTAAGCCCGCGGATCGCCCTTCAGGCGCACGAGATCGGGTAGATCCCAGTGCGCCACCGGGGTCATCCGCAGGCGCGCCGTGGCGATTACCCAGGCCGATGACACGGTCATCCGGGGCAGGGATTACCGCGTCAGCGGCCGGTACTTGATGCGGTGGGGTTCGGTGGCATCATGGCCCAGACGGCGGCGCTTGTCTTCCTCGTAGGCCTGGAAGTTGCCCTCGAACCATTCCACATGGCTGTCGCCCTCGAAGGCCAAGATATGGGTGGCCAGACGGTCGAGGAACCAGCGGTCATGGGAGATGATAACGGCGCAGCCGGGGAATTCCATCAGCGCCTCTTCCAGCGCGCGCAGGGTGTCCACGTCCAGGTCGTTGGTCGGTTCGTCAAGCAGGATGACGTTGGCTTCCGACTTCAGCATCTTGGCCAGATGCACGCGGTTGCGCTCACCGCCCGAGAGGATGCCGACCTTCTTCTGCTGGTCCGAGCCCTTGAAGTTGAACGCGCCCACATAAGCGCGCGAGGCCACGGAGCGCTTGCCGAGATAGATGACATCCGTGCCGCCGGAGATTTCCTCCCAGACGTTCTTGTTCGGGTCCAGGCTGTCGCGGGACTGGTCCACATAGCCCAGCTTCACCGTCTCACCGATCTTGAGGCTGCCGGAATCCGGTTTCTCGAGGCCGGTGATCATCTTGAACAGGGTGGATTTGCCGGCGCCGTTCGGGCCGATGACGCCGACAATGCCGCCCGGCGGCAGCTTGAAGTTGAGATGGTCTATCAGCTCGCGGTCGCCAAAGCCCTTGCAGAGGTCCTGCGCCTCGATGACCGTGCCACCCAGGCGCGGGCCGGGCGGGATGACGATTTCCGCCACGCCGGTCTGCAGTTCCTGCGACTTCTGCAGCATTTCCTCGTAGCGCTGGATGCGCGCGCGGGACTTGGTCTGGCGCGCCTTGGGGCTGGCCGAGATCCACTCCTGCTCCTCCGCCAGGGCGCGCTGGCGGGCGGATTCTTCCTTCTCCTCCTGCGCCAGGCGCTTTTGCTTCTGCGCCAGCCAGGAGGAGTAATTGCCCTCGTACGGGTAGCCGCGGCCGCGCTCGATCTCCAGGATCCAGTTGGTCACGTTGTCGAGGAAGTAGCGGTCGTGGGTGATGAGGATCACGGTGCCGGTGTAGTTGGCCAGCGTACGCTCCAGCCAGGCCACCGACTCCGCGTCCAGATGGTTGGTCGGTTCGTCGAGCAGCAGCAGATCAGGCTTTTCCAGCAACAGGCGGCACAGCGCCACGCGGCGGCGTTCACCGCCCGAGAGCGGGCCGACATCGGCATCAGGCGGCGGGCAGCGCAGCGCGTCGAGCGCGATCTCGATCTGCCGGTCCAGGTCCCAGCCATCGGCGGCGTCGATGACCTCCTGCAGCTGCGCCTGCTCGGCCAGCAGGTCGTTCATCTTGTCGTCGTCCATCGGCTCGGCGAATTCTTCCGAGATGGCGTTGAACCGGGCGATGGCGGTACGCAGCTCGGCAAACGCCTCGGCCACGTTCTCGCCGACGTTCTTGGTGGGGTCGAGCTGCGGCTCCTGCGCCAGATAGCCCACTTTAACGCCGTCGGCCGCCCAGGCCTCGCCGCCGTATTCCTTGTCGATCCCGGCGATGATCTTCAGCAGGGTGGACTTGCCGGCGCCGTTGACGCCGAGCACGCCGATCTTCACGCCGGGCAGGAAGGAGAGCGTGATGCCTTTGAAGACCTCGCGCCCGCCCGGATAGGCTTTGGTGAGGTCCTTCATCACATAAACGTACTGGTAAGCAGCCATGGCGCGAGCGTCCTTCGAATTCGGTTGGCCAGGGTATAATTGGGGCGGCAGGGCGCGGCAACATGCCAGGAGCGCTGGTGTCCGGCTGTCCGATTTGTAACGGCGGTGCAGGTGTTTCCCTGCTAGAGTTGAGGATGGTCATGGGTGGCCGCGGCGAAGCTCCGGTCCGGCACGCGCCGCAGAAGCATCTCCAACAACCAGCCAGGATGAGGTAACATGCCAAACAAGAACCAAGCGGGCGCAGCTGGCGTCCAGCCTGTGGCGTCGCCATTACCCCACATGACGTATGACGGCGAACCCGCGCGGTTGGCGCCCGAGGTGGCCGCCGCCGTGGCTAGGTTGCGCGCGGATGTGGACAAGCTCAAGCCCGACAATCTGGACGAGACCTACGCCCTGCTCTCGGAGACGCATCAGGGGATCATCAAGAATTGGCGCGGCCGCCCGCAATGCCAGGCGCTGCTGGAGGCGCTGCGGCGCGAGCTCATCGCGCTGGTGGACGAGTACCATGCGGACGCCGCCCGCGCCCTGCCGGTGAACGGCTATATGTTCGGCATCTCCGAGGACGCGATGCGCTGCGATACCCAGGCGGACGTAATGCTGGACGAGGCGCGGCAGATGGAGGCCGAGGCGGCGGCGTTGAACGGGCGCCGGCATTAGCTGGGGCAGGGACTGGTGCGCCGGGCAGGAATCGAACCCGCAACCAAACCGTTATGAGCGGTCCGCTCTAACCGTTGAGCTACCGGCGCATGTGCCAAACCAGGGCAGGGGCAACATAGCCACGGCGCGCGCGTTGGCAAGAGACCCTGGCGCAGGCTATACGCGCGCCAGTGCAACTGGGAGACCAATCCAATGGATGTGAGCAAAATTTCGGCTGGCAAGGACGTGCCCCGCGATATTAACGTGGTTGTGGAAATTCCGGCCGGGTCGGGCGTGAAGTACGAGATCGACAAGGAAAGTGGCGCCCTGGTGGTGGACCGCGTGGTGTTCACGCCGATGACCTATCCGGCGGCCTATGGCTTCATCCCCAACACCCTGGCCGATGACGGCGACCCGGCTGACGCCCTGGTGCTGCTGCCCACCGCCGTGGTGCCCGGCGCGGTGATCCGCTGCCGCCCGATCGGCATGCTGCAGATGGAAGACGAATCCGGCCAGGACGAGAAGATTGTTTGCGTGCCGCACGACAAGGTGCACCCGCAGTACACCGGCATCACCGAGGTCGAGCAGCTTCCCGCCATCACCCTCGACGTGATCAAGCACTTCTTCGAGCACTACAAGGACCTGGAGAAGGGCAAGTGGGTGAAGGTCACCGGCTGGGCCAACCGCGAAGCCGCCGAAGCTGCGATTTCCGCCAGCCTGGCCCGCGCCGCCAAGTAAGCCCGGCCTAAAACCAGGCAAAAAGAAAGGGGCCCCGAAAGGGGCCCCTTTTTCGTGGCGCGGTCTCCGGTGTTACGCGAATTTCTGGCGCTTCACGACGAGGCGCACGCTGATGTTGATGGCGAGCACCACGAGCATGACGAAGAAGGCCGCGGCATAGGCCAAAGCGTGGGAATGCGCGTCCGGCTGGTCGATGAAGGTCCAGATCACGTAGGTGAGGTAGGCGACCGGGGAGTGGGTGAAGTGGCCGGTCCAGGTGAAATCCGACCAGCCGGCGGTGTAGATCAGCGGCGCGGTCTCACCGACCGAGATGGCGAGGCCGAGCAGCGTGCCGGTGATCACGCCAGCGGAGGCCGCGGGCAGCACCACCTTGAACACCACCTTGGAATCGGTCGCGCCCAGGGCGTAGGCGGCCTCGCGCATCGAGTTCGGCACCTGCTGCAGGGCAAGCTCGGTGATGCGCGCGAGATAGGGCACGATAAGGATGGCTAGGGTGATGGCGGCGGCGGCGAGCGAGAAGCCCCAGCCGAAGCCGATAATGAAGACAACGAAGGAGAAATAGCCGAGCACGATGGAGGGGGTGCCGGTCAGCACGTCCGACAGGAAGCGGATGGTGCTGCTGAGCCTGTCCCTGCCGTACTCGGAAAGGTGGATGCCTGCGCCGATGCCGATGGGCACGGCGATGAGCATGGCGAAGAGGGTGATGACGACCGTGCCCTCCATGGCGTTGAGCAGGCCGTTGGTCGTGCCGCCCGTGTTCTTGGTGAATAGCTGGACCGAGAAGGCGGAGAGGCCGTTGATGGTGACGACGCCGACGATATCCAGCAGTGGGGCAATGACCAGCAACAGCGCGATGCC
The DNA here is from genome assembly GCA_035519275.1 of Acidocella sp. GTDB lineage: Bacteria > Pseudomonadota > Alphaproteobacteria > Acetobacterales > Acetobacteraceae > Acidocella. The sequence goes on from DATIWS010000254.1 coordinate 5,431, forward strand.
GCAGCCCATCCAGCCAAGCTTGCTGACGACGATGCGTTGCAGTTCCAGGGCTGTGCGCGGAGTCTTAAGACTAGTGCTTGCGGACATTGAGAGCTCCGGACGTAAGGAGTTTGGCAGCGGCGTTGACCGCCAGGGTGATGATGAACAGCACCAGCGCGATCTCGGACAGGGTACGCACCGACATGTTGGTCGGGTCGGCCTCGGCGCTGTCGAGCTGGCTGACGATGAAGGAGGCGATGGTGGAGATCGGGCTGAACAGCGAGGTCGGCAGGATGTTGATTCCGCCGCCGGAGACCATCAGCACGGCCATGGTTTCGCCCAGCGCCCGGCCCAGCGCCAGCACGATGCCGCCGATAAGGGTTGTGCGCACCATCGGCAACATCGCCTTGGAGACGACCTCGAAATGCGTGGCGCCGAGGGCGAAGGCGGATTCGCGGTTCTCTTTCGGCACCTGCAGCAGCGCGTCCAGCAGGGTGGAGGCGATGATCGGCGTGATCATCAGCGCCAGCACGATGGAGGCGGCGAGCAGGCCGTAGCCGTTGCCGGTGGGGCTGAGATAATGGCCGATGAAGGGGATCAGCACGGCGATGCCCCAGAGGCCGAACACCACGGAAGGCACCACGGCGACCAGCTCGACAAGCATGGACAGCGCCGGGCGGATGCGGTGCGGCACGGCCTCGGCCAGGCAGATGGCGGCGCCGATGGAGAGCGGCACGGCGATGAGGATGGCGATGCCGGAAGAAACCAGCGTGCCGACGATGAAGACGAGGATGCCGTAACTGGCGCCTGGTGGAACAGAGATTCCGCGGACCGTGACGGGGTCACTGTAAAGGTCGCCGAGGTCCCAGTTGATGTTGGTGACGAAGTGCAGGCCGTTGAAGATCATGGCCTGGCCCGAATACACCACCAGAAACAAAACAACCGCGCAAAGCGCGGCGGGAATCATTAGGCTGAGAGACAGGACTGAAAGACGAAACGGCCTGATTTTCATGGTCCACCGTATGGATTTTGAAGGGTCCCCTTCCGGCTGATGCCGGAAGGGGGGTGTTTAGGCGTATTACTGGATTTTGTCGATCTGGGCCTGGGACAGGGTCTTCACGGCCGCCGGCAGCGGCAGGAAGTGGACCTGCTTCAGGAAGCTCGGGCTGCTGCCCTCGTCGATCGCCCAGGACAGGAACGAGCGGATCGCCTCGGCCATGGCCGGAGCCGGCTGCTTGCTGTTCACGATCGCGTACTCGTAGTTCACGATCGGGTAGGCGTTGGCGCCTTCGGCGAAGATCATGCTGACGCGTTCGTCGGCCGGGGTGGAGCTGGTGACGGAAGAGGCAGCGGCGGAGATGGTCTCTTCGGTCGGCAGCACGTACTGGCCGGCCTTGTTCAGCAGCGCAGCCTGGCCGAGGCCGGCAGCAGCGGCCTTGTCGGCGAAGGAGATGCCGATATAGGCGACGGAGTACGGGTTGGCGGCGGCGGCGGAGAGCATGCCGGAGTTACCCTTGGCGCCGATCTCGCCGGCGATGGCCGGCCAGGACACGGCGGTGCCGTACTTC
>DATIWS010000255.1:0-3367 GCA_035519275.1 Acidocella sp.
CTGGTGGAAGGCGTGTGGCCCGCTCCGGCGGAGCCTGGCCCCTGGCTCTCCCGCCCCATGCGCAAGCTGGCCGGCCTGCCCTCGCCGGAGCAGAAAATCGGCCAGGCGGCGCATCATTTCTTCTCCCTCGCCAGCGCCTGCCGCGATGTGGTACTGGCCGCCCCGCTGCGGCGCGAGCGCGCCCCGGTCGTGCCCGCGCGCTGGCTCACCAGGCTGGAGACGATGCTCGCCGGAGCCGGATTGACCCTGGAGCGCCACGACGCGGCAAGCTGGGCGGCGCAGCTGGACATGCCGCAAACCCGCCAGCTTCGCCCCAAACCCCGCCCCACCCCGCCAGCCGCCGCGCGGCCGGACACACTCTCCATCTCCGACGTCGCCACGCTGATGGCTGACCCGTATGCGATCTATTGTCGCAAGATCCTGAACATCCGGGAGCTCGACCAGCTGGACGAAGAAAGCGACCAGAGCCAGTTCGGCGAGATCGTACATGCCGGGCTCGCAACCTTCTTCGAGGACAAGGACGCCGCCGCGCGCCCCGGCGCGGTTCAGGCGCTCACCACCGCGCTGCTGGCCGAGATGCTCAAGCAGCGCCCGCGCGCGGCGCTGGAGCAATGGTGGGCGGCGCGGCTGGAACGCATCGCCGCCTGGGTGATCGAGGAGGAAATAAGCCGCCGCACGGCGCAGGGCGCACCGAAGGCCTTGCGGCACGAGGTGGAAGGGACGATGCCGCTGGGCACATTCACGCTGAAAGGCCGGGCCGACCGCATCGAACTCAGCGCCGCCGGCACCGTCAGCATCATCGACTACAAGACCGGCACGGTGCCAAACGCCAAATCCGTGAAGAACGGCGCCGCGCCGCAGCTACCGCTGGAGGCGGTGATGGCGGAGACCGGGGCGTTCGGCGAGGAATTCCGCGCCACGGTGGCGGAGCTCGCCTATTTCAAGCTTTCCGGTCGGGCCGAGGCCGGGGATGAGACCAGGCCGTTCAAGACCGACGCGGACATCGCCGATGCCGTCGCCCAGGCCGGCGCCGCCCTGCCGGAATTGTTCGCAAAATTCGCCCGCGCCGAAACACCGTATCTGGCGCGCCCGCATCCCTCCCGGCCGAACCAGTATGACGCCTATGCCGGGATTTCCCGCCGCGCCGAGTGGGAGGACGAGCCGGAATGAACGCGATCGACACCGCCAACGCGGAGCAGCGCGCCGCCTCCGACCCTCGGGTTTCCGCGTTCGTCGCGGCCTCGGCCGGTTCGGGCAAGACCAAGCTGCTCACCGACCGCCTGCTGCGGCTGATGCTCTCCGGAACCGCGCCAGACAAGATCCTCTGCCTCACCTACACCAAGGCGGCGGCGGCGGAGATGCGTATCCGCCTGAACAAGCGCCTCGGCGCATGGGTAGTGAAGGACGACGCGGCGCTGCGCGCCGACCTCGCAGCGCTTGACGTGCCTGCGAACGCGAAAACCATAGGCCGCGCACGCCAACTCTTCGCCGATGTGCTGGACTTGCCGGGCGGGATGCGGATCGAGACCATCCATGCCTTCTGCCAGTCGCTGCTGCGGCGCTTCCCACTGGAGGCCGAGTTGTCGCCGCATTTCGAGGTGGCGGATGACGAGCAGGCCGCCCGGCGCCTGCGCGAGGCGCGCGAGGCAGCACTTGCCGATCCGCAGGTGCGCGAGGCGGTGCACGCCCTGGCGGCGGAGACAAACGAGCAGGATTTCGCAGCACTTACGCAGGTGTTTGTGCAAGAAGCGCCGGCAGAGTTGCTGAAGGACGCGCACGAAGCCGGTGCCGTGGCGCGGCTGGCGGCGATGCAGCACGCGGCGATCGGCGCGGGGGAGGAAAGCGCCGAAGAAATTCTGCGCCAGGCGGTGGCGATTCCGCGCGAGACGGAGCTGCGCGGCGTGCTTCGGCAGATCTTCGAGCGGGGCAATCCGACCGGCGTAAAGAACGTGGAGCCCCTGCTGGACTGGCTGGCCCTGCCACAGGAAACCCGCACGGCGCGATGGGATGTGTGGGCGCGTGGCTATCTCACCGACGGTAAACCCCGCACCTTCAAAGGTTATTGCGGCCCGAAGCTGAAAACCGATGAGGATGGCTTCAAGGACGAGCTGACGGCAGAATGCAGACGCATCCTCGCCGTGCAGGAAAAGCTGAAAGCCGCGAAGCTTGCTGCGCTGAACGCCCATCTGGCGAAGCTGCTGCTGCCCATCGCGGCGCAGGAACGCGGCGAGAAAATCCTCGCCTCGCATCTCAGCTACGCCGATCTCGTCAGCCATACCAGCCAGCTTCTCATCGACCCCGGCGCCGCCTGGGTGCTTTACAAGCTCGATGGCGGCGTTGAACATCTGCTGCTGGACGAGGTGCAGGACACCGCGCCTGAGCAATGGGAGATCGCCAACGCGCTCGCTGCCGAGTTCTTCGCGGGCGAGGGCGCGCGTGAGGCCAGCCGCAGCATCTTCGCCGTGGGCGATGCCAAGCAGTCAATCTTCTCCTTCCAGGGCGCGGATCTGAAAAGCTTCGGCATCTACAAGGAAAAATTCAAAGCCCAGGCGGTCGGCGCGGGGCGGACATGGCTGGATGGCCAGCTCTCCGTCTCCTTCCGCTCCACCGCGCCCGTGCTGGCACTCACGGACGCCGTGTTCGCCGAGGGTTTGGCACAGGGCGGTGTCTGCCCACCGGGCGAGACCTTGCGCCACGAGGTGAGCCGCACCGGTCAGGCCGGGCGGGTGACGCTCTGGCCCCTGGCCCAGCCGCGCGAAGCTGCCGAGCTGCCCGATTGGGGCCTGCCGGAGGATTACGAAAGCGCGGATTCCGCCCAGGCCGTGCTGGCGCGGGACATCGCCGACTGGGTGGCGGCGCGGCTAAGGCGCCCCCTGCCCGCGCGGGACCGCCTGGCGCGGCCTGGGGATTTCCTCATCCTGGTGCGCCGGCGCGATGCGCTGGTGGGCGCTATCACCGCGGCGCTGAAGGCACGCGGCATCGCCGTGGCGGGGCTGGACCGCATGGTGCTGACGGCGCAGCAATCGGTGAGCGATCTGCTTGCCCTGTGCGACGCACTGCTGCTGCCGGACGACGACCTCGCCTTCGGACAGTTCCTCGCCTCGCCTCTGGGTGGCCTGAGCGATGCCAGCCTCATGGACCTCGCTTTGGGCCGGGGCAGGAAGCCATTGGTGCAGGCGCTCTACGCCCGGGCGCAGGAGCGCGAGGACTGGACGGCGGCCAAACTCTTTTTCGAGGAAATGCGCGCCAAGGCGGATTTCTACGCCCCCTACCCGCTTCTGGCCGAGGCGCTGGGGCCGCTGGGCGGGCGGGCGAAGCTGCTGCGCCGCCTGGGCGCGGAGGCGGCGGAGCCGATCGACGAATTCCT
>DATIWS010000256.1:0-5105 GCA_035519275.1 Acidocella sp.
TCCACCTCCTGGGTCAGGCTCTGCCCGGTGGCGGCGGCTTCCTCGACCATGGCGGCGCTTTGCTGCGTCATCTGGTCCATCTGGTTCACAGCCGAATTTATCTGCCCCAGTCCTTGCGATTGCTCGCTCGTGCTGGCGGCAATCGCGCCGACCGAAGCGTTGATGTTGACGACATGCTGGGCGATACGCTCCAGCGCCTCCCGGGCCAGCCCCACCGCCCGCACACCGGCGGCGACCTCGGCGCCCGAGGCGTTGATGAGGGTCTTGATCTCCTTTGCGGCATCGGCCGAACGCTGGGCCAAGGCGCGCACTTCCGTTGCCACCACGGCGAAGCCGCGCCCGGCATCGCCGGCCCGCGCCGCTTCCACGCCGGCGTTCAACGCCAGCAGGTTGGTCTGGAAGGCGATTTCATCGATAACGCCAATGATCCGGCCGATCTGGGCGGAGCTCGTGTCGATCTTGTTCATCGCCTGCACCGCCTCCTGCACCACCGCCTCGGACGCGCTGGTGTCGCCCGTGGCGGCGCGCACCACCTCGTTCACCTGGGCGGCGTTTTCGGCGGTCTTGCGCACCGTGACGGTGATCTCGTCGAGCGCCGCGGCAGTCTCCTCCAGGCTGGCGGCCTGGCGTTCGGTGCGCTGCGACAACTCATCGGCGGACTGGCTGACCGTGCCGGCACTGCCGCGAATGGCGCTGGCAGACTCGCCGACAGCGCGCAGCGCCTCGCACAGCGCCGCGGCAGAGGTGTTGAAATCCACCCGCAGCCGGTCGAGCGAGGGCATCAGCGTGGTCTCGATACGCGCCGTAAGATCGCCACGCGCCACCCGCTCCAGCGCGCCGGCGACGATGCCGACATGCTCCATGCGCTCGCTCAGGTCGGTAGCAAATTTCACCACCTTGGTGGCCTTGCCGGTGGCGTCGAAGACCGGGTTGTAGCTTGCCTGCAGCCAGATGGCGCGCCCGCCCTTGCCGATGCGGTGGAACTCGGCGGAAAAGAACTCGCCCCGGCGCAGGCGGGTCCAGAAATCCTGGTATGCGGGGCTGGCGGCGTAGGCTGACTCGACGAACATGCTGTGCTTGCGGCCGATGATCTCGTCCCGGCCATAGCCGAGCGCTTGCAGGAAATTCTCGTTGGCGGCCAGGATGGTGCCGTCCAGCGCGAATTCGATGACCGCCTGCGAGCGGTTGATGGCGGCGAGCAGGCCCTCATCATTGATGGCCTTGAGCTTCTCCTTGGTGATGTCCAGCGCCAGCTTGACGATCTTGTGAATTTTGCCGTTCCGCCCGCGCACCGGGGTGTAGGAGCCACGCAGCCAGATTTCGGTGCCGGATTTGGTGCGGCGCGCATATTCGCCGGAATCGAACGTACCGGCGCGCAGCTTCTGCCAGAAGTCGCTATAGGCGGCGGTTTGCGCCTCCTCCGGCCGGACGAAAATGCGGTGATGCTGGCCGATGATCTCGCTCGCCGAGTAGCCCATGGTGCGCAAAAACACATCGTTGGCGGAAAGAATGGTGCCATCGGGCTTGAATTCGATGACGGCGAAGGATTTGGCGAGCGCCCGCAAGGTCTCGGCGTCATGATAGGCGCGCAGCGGGTTCAATGATGTCATCGGACGGCGGGCTCCTGCTTGGATATGAAGGCTGGCCTATCTAGCCAACGATTTAGTGAACAAATGCTTATAAGCGCCACTCCACAGGAAGCTTTCCTGGCCCCGACATTCTGAATTCGGGCCAAAAAAAAGCACCCCGAAAGGGGTGCCCTTTCTGGTCCTTGCAGGTGCAGGGGGCCTCACGGCCCCTTGCCTTGAACGATCAGTCTTCGATCTGCTGGTTGCGGCGGCGGATGGCCGCACCCAGGATGTCGCCCAGCGAGGCGCCGGAGTCGGACGAGCCGAACTCGGTGATCGCCTGCTTGTCCTCGTCGATTTCCTTGCCCTTGATGGTCAGCTGCAGCTTGCGGGCCGCGCGGTCCACCGCGGTGATCTTGGCATCGACCTTGTCGCCAACGGCGAAGCGCTCGGGGCGCTGCTCACCCTTGTCGCGCGCCAACTCGGCGCGGCGGATGAAGCCGGTCAGCACGTCGTCCACCTTCACCTCGATACCGTTGCTCTGCACAGCGGTAACGATGCAGGTAACGATCTGGTTCTTGTGGATGCGATCCAGCACGCCAGCGGCCGGGTCGACCTCAAGCTGCTTGATACCGAGGGAGATGCGTTCCTTCTCGACGTCCACGTCCAGCACCTTGGCCTTGACGACCTCGCCCTTGTTGTACTTGGCGATCGCCTGCTCGCCAGCCTCTTCCCAGGAGAGGTCGGACATGTGGACCATGCCGTCGATCTCCGGGCCGACCGCGATGAACAGGCCGAACTCGGTGATGTTGCGGATCTCGCCCTCGACGATGGAGCCGATCGGGTGCTCGTCCTGGAACTCTTCCCAGGGGTTGCGCTGGACCTGCTTCAGGCCGAGCGAGATGCGGCGCTTGGAGGCGTCCACATCCAGCACGACGACTTCCACTTCCTGAGAGGTGGAAACGATCTTGCCCGGATGGACGTTCTTCTTGGTCCAGGACATCTCGGACACGTGCACCAGGCCCTCGACGCCCGGCTCCAGCTCCACGAAGGCGCCGTAATCGGTGATGTTGGTGACGCGGCCGGAGACCTTGATGCCCGGCGGGTACTTGGCTTCCACGCCTTCCCACGGATCGGCCTCGAGCTGCTTCATGCCGAGGCTGATGCGCTGGGTTTCCGAGTTGAAGCGGATGACCTGCACCTTGACCGGCTGGCCGATGGTCAGCGCCTCGGCCGGGTGGTTGATGCGCTTCCAGGCGATGTCGGTAACGTGCAGCAGGCCGTCCACGCCGCCGAGGTCCACGAAGGCGCCGTAATCGGTGATGTTCTTCACCACGCCGTCGAGGATCTGGCCTTCCTTCAGGCCGTGGATCAGCTCGGAGCGCTGCTCGGCGCGGGTCTCTTCCAGCACCGCACGGCGGGAGACCACGATGTTGCCGCGCTGGCGGTCCATCTTGAGGATCTGGAACGGCTGGGAGACGCCCATCAGCGGGGCGACATCGCGCACCGGACGGATATCGACCTGGGAGCCGGGCAGGAACGCCGTTGCGCCGCCGAGATCGACGGTGAAGCCGCCCTTGACGCGGCCATGGATCACGCCGTTCACGCGGGTCTGGGCCTCGAAGGCCTTCTCCAGCTGGGTCCAGGACTCCTCGCGGCGCGCCTTCTCGCGCGACAGCACCATCGTGCCGTCCTTGTCTTCGTAGCGCTCGATGTAGAGGTCAAAGACATCGCCGGCATTCACTTCCGGCTTGGCGCCCATGGGCGCGAATTCGCGGAGCGGCACGCGGCCCTCGCTCTTCAGGCCGACATCGACAATCACGTAGTCATCGTCGATCCGGAGCACCATGCCGGAAACGACGGAGCCCTCGAAGCCGCCGCCGGCGCCGAGGGAGGAATCGAGAAGAGCAGCGAAATCATCGGCCCCGGCATAGGCCGGCGCGTCCGAATGACGGAGGGCGTGAGAAATGGAAGCCATGTGGCTGAAAATGTCCTTAAACATACGGGCACGGCGGCCCGGTGGGGTATGCGCAGCCTGGATTGCAGGCAACGGCTAGAGCATCCCGAGCGCTTTGCCTCGGAATGTCCGGTTAACGATGGTGATCGTCTTAATCCCGCTGCCCAGGAAGTCAAGCAAATACGCCGCAGAACGACCCAATCAACTGAGGCGCGTCAAAGGCTTCGCGTTCCCGTATTAACTGCTATAAGCCGCACGCGATGACAAAATTCTGCTCCGGCCTTGCCCGTGTTTCCCTGCTCGCCCTGGCCGCCAGCCTGGCAGCGTGTTCCGCTTCCAAAAATAGCGGGAGCGCCGACACGGAGTTCCCCGGCGGCGTGGTCCCCCCGGCGGATAAGCTCTACGCCCAGGGCGTGGAACACATGCAGAAGGGCGAGTACGACAAGGCGGTCAAGGATTTCGACGCCGAGGAGGAGAACTACCCCTACTCGACCTGGGCCACGCACGCCCAGCTCCTGGCCGGCTACGCCCAGTACAAGCAGCAGAACTACGACGACGCGATCAGCGCGCTGACCCGCTTCATCGGCCTGCACCCGGAAAGCTCCGAAGCCGCCTACGCCTATTACCTGAAGGCGCTGTGCTATTATGAGCAGATCGAAGATGTGCAGCGCGACCAGACCACGACCTTCGAGGCGATCCAGACGCTGCAGGACGTGATCAACCGCTTCCCCGACAGCGCCTATGCCCGCGACGCGCGCATCAAGCTGCGCCTGACATATAACCGCCTCGCCGGACATGACATGGAGATCGGCCGCTTCTACGAGAAGCAGCATCTCTATGCTGCCGCGGTCGGCCGTTACCAGGACGTGGTGAACAACTACCAGACCACCACCTTCGCGCCCGAGGCGTTGGAGCGGCTGGTGGAATGCTATCTCAACCTCGGGCTGACCGACGCCGCCGTGCGCACGGCCTCGGTGCTTGGCTACAACTACCCCGGCAGCTCCTGGTACCAGACCGCCTATGGCAAGCTGCAGGACCATGGGCTGGTGACCGCCGCCAACGAGACCCAGGCCTCCACCGGCGGCAACGCCCCGCCCCTGCCGCCGGTCAAGCACCACGGGTTCTGGATCTTTTAACCCCGCATGCTCAACAGCCTCTCGATCCGCGATGTCGTGCTGATCGAGCGCCTGGACCTGCATTTCGAGGCCGGGCTGACCGCGCTCACCGGCGAGACCGGCGCGGGCAAGTCGATTCTGCTGGACAGTCTTGGCCTGGCGCTGGGCGCTCGGGCCGATGCCGGGCTGATCCGCGCAGGCGCCGAGCAGGCCGTGGTGGCAGCGAGCTTCTCCGTGAGCGAGGGCCATGCCGCGCAGGCGGTGCTGGGCGAGCACGGGCTGGATTCGGGCCCCGAGATTTTCGTCCGGCGTATCGTGGCGCGGGATGGCCGCTCCCGCGCGCTGGTGAACGACCAGCCGGTGAGCGTGGGCTTCTTGAAGAAGCTCGCCGGGCTGCTGATCGAGGTGCAGGGCCAGCACGAGCAGGTTGGCCTCGCGGACCCGGCCAACCACATTTTCCTGCTG
>DATIWS010000257.1:0-5178 GCA_035519275.1 Acidocella sp.
TCCTGCGGCGAAATCTGCGGCTGCATGGCCAGCGCCAGGCGCAGCCGGGTGAGCGGGGTGCGCAGATCGTGCGAGACACCAGCCAGCATGGTGGTGCGCTGGACCAGGAAGCGGCGCAGGCGCTCGCGCATGCGGTTGAAGGCGGTGGCGGCGCGGCGCACCTCGATAGCGCCTTCCGGGCGGATGGGCCCTTCATCCCGCCCCATGCCAAAGGCCTCGGCCGCGGCGGCGAGGCGGGTAATGCCGCGCACCTGGGTGCGCAGAAACAGCGCCGCCACGCCGAACAGCAGCACGGCGGTGCCGATCAGCCAGATGAGGAACAGGTAGAACGTGCCGATATACAGGCGCTTGCGCGGCACATCGATGCCAAGCACGCCATCGGGCATCTGCACGTTGATGACGATGGTGCCGGGCACGGCATTCCAGGCGACGTTGAAGGGCCGGTGCAGCTGGGCGGTCAGCGCCCGGGCGAGGTCCTTGTCCACCGGGCCAGGAACATCCGGCAGCGGCAACTCGCGCAGCACCTCGCCTTTCAGGAAGCCGGTGCTGAACTTGAAATGCTGGTCGGCCTGCTGGGTGATCAGCCCGCGGTCCTCCGGGGTGCGGTCGATCTCGCCGACCATCAGGCCCACCTCCCCGGCCACGCCACCGGCCAAGCGGCGGGAGAGTTCGCTGAGATGGTTGCCGTAGAAAATCTGCAGCGCCACCGCCTGCAGCAGCACCATCGGCACGAGCACAATCAGCAAAGAGCGGCCGAACAACCCGCGCGGCAGGATTTTCCGGATGACGCGCTCGACGCCGAAGCCGTGCAGCCTCATGCCTGCGGGCCTCCGGCCCCGCCGGCATTCCTTTTTATTTTGCGCGCGGCCGCCCCACCAGCCCCGCGCGATGACAGGCGTACCTGCGGCACGCCTGTCATAAACCCGGTTTCAGCGTGTAGCCCTTGCCGCGCACCGTGTGCAGGAAGCGCGGCTCGCGCGGGTCGGGCTCAATCTTGCGGCGCAGGCGGGTCACCTGCACGTCGATGGCGCGCTCGTTCACATCGTCCAGCCCGAGCACGGCGGCCAGCGCCTCGCGCGAGAGGGTCTCGTGCGGCCGGGCAGCGAGCGCCGTGAGCAGCGCCAGCTCGGCGCCGGTCAGCCGGACCCGGGCATTGGCCAAGATCAGCTCGCCGCGGCCAGGGTCGAACGTCGCCTGACCGAGCTGCAGCGGCCCGAGCGGCGCGGTGGCCGGCTGGGCCCGGCGCAGCATGGCGCGGATGCGCGCCACCAGCACCCGCGGGTCGAATGGCTTGCCGAGATAGTCATCCGCCCCGGCCTCAAACCCGGCAATGATGTCCTCCGGGGTATCCCGCGCGGTGAGCAGCAGGATCGGCATGTCCGGCGCGCGCTCGGCCCGCAGGCCGCTGGTCAGCTCCAGCCCGCTCTCGCCGGGCATCATCACGTCCAGCACCATCAGGTCGAAATCCAGGAAGCGCAGCTTGTCGCGCGCCTCTGCGGCGGAGCTGGCCTGGGTCACGCGGAAGCCCTGCTCCGCGAGGAAGCGCGCGGCCAGCTGGCTCAGGCGCGCATCGTCATCCACGAGCAGGATATGCGGGGCGTCGCCACTCATCCGTTCAGGCGCCGCTCCGCTGCCCCTTGCCGCGATGCGCGTCCTGGCCGTCGATATAGTCGCGGCCCTGCTGTCGCATCAGCCCGCGCAGCACGCGCTTGAACCCCTCCACCGCCGGGCCGCCCGCCTCGCGGTAGGCGGCGATGAGCCGCTCGCGCTGAACCTCGAACAGCCGCCGCTCCAGCGCCGCGCCTTTCTCGGTCATCGTCAGCAGGCGCTGGCGCCGGTCCTGCGCGCCGGGGACCTGGGCCACGTAGCCCTCGCGGATCAGCGGGCCGAGCACGCGGGTAAGGCTCTGCTTGGTAATGCCGAGGATGGCCAGCAATTCGCCCACGGTCAGCCCCGGCCGCCGCGCGACCCAGTGCAGGCAGCGATGATGCGCCCGGCCATAGCCCAGCTCGCCGAGGATCGCATCCGGCGCCTCTGTGAGGTCGCGGTGGACAAAAAACAGCATGTCCTGGGCCAGGCGAAGCTCGTCCTCGCGCAAAAACAGCAACCCGGCGCCCGGAGCGGTGTGCGCCGTGCCGGGCAGAGTTTCGCGTTTCGTGGCCGGGAAGGGTTGAGCAGAAGGGTCTTGCATGGCAGTTTCACAGCCTTGAGAGGTTTGCCTCGCGTCAGCGCGGCAGTATCGCTGACTGATATACTATTTTTGCCTGTCTTGTTACAGTAGCGCAAACGGAGAATTTTGACCATGGCGCTGGTTCCTTTTGACGATCGTGACGGCTTCATCTGGTGGGATGGCAAGCTGATCCCCTGGCGTGACGCGAAGCTGCACGTACTCAGCCATGGGTTGCACTATGCTTCCGCCGTGTTTGAGGGCGAGCGCGCGTATGGCGGCAACATCTTCAAGCTCGACGCGCATACCGACCGGCTGATCCAGTCCGGCCGCATCCTCGGCTTCGAGATCCCCTTCACCCGCGAGCAGATCAATCAGGCCTGCAAGGACGTGATGAAGGCCAACAACCTGACCGAAGCCTATCTGCGCCCGCTCGCCTGGCGCGGCTCGGAACAGCTCGCGGTTTCGGCGCAGCAGACCAAGATCCACCTGATGGTGGCATGCTGGGAATGGCCGAACCTGTTCGGGGCTGACCGCATGAAGGGCGTGCGCCTTGGCATCGCCGACTGGCGCCGCCCGCATCCGCAAACCGCCCCCACCGCCTCCAAGGCCGCCGGGCTGTACATGATCGGCACGCTCGCCAAGCACAAGGCCGAGGCCGAGGGCTTCAACGACGCGCTGATGTACACCTGGGACGGGTTCGTGGCCGAGGTCACCGGCGCGAACATCTTCTTCGTGAAGGACGGCAAGCTGCACACGCCGATCCCGGATTGCTTCCTCGACGGCATCACCCGCAAGACCGTGATCACCCTGGCAAAGGCCCGCGGCTTCGAAGTGATCGAGCGTCACATCAAGCCGGAAGAGTTGGCGGGTTTCACGGAGGCCTTCGTGACCGGCACCGCCGCCGAGATCACCCCGGTGCGCCAGATCGGCGACCTGCATTTCGAGCCGAGCCAGATCACCGAGGTGCTGAAGGCCGACTACGAGGCTCTGGTGCTGATGTCGCCGGAAGAGGTGGAGAAGCGCGCGGCCGCATAAGCCGCGCCAGACTGACTTTGCAACCCGGCCGGGGCATCCTGCCCCGGCCCGACATGGCTACCCCGCATGAGCACAGCTGCGGACCAGACCAGACAGGCGCCTCAGGTTCCTCCAACAAGCGGCAAGCTCGTGCCGCTGGAGGCCTTGCGCGGCGCCGCCGCCGGGGTGGTGGTGCTTTACCATGTCGTGCTCACTTTCACCGCCAAGGGGGTGGGCAGCGTGCCGCACGGGCACGGCGTGCTCGACCTGGCGCTGCAGTTCATCCTCGGCCTGATCAACGGCAGCGCCGCCGTGGCGGTGTTCTTCGTGCTCTCGGGCTTCCTGGTCAGCCTGCCCTTCGCGCGGGACCAGAGCGCCACCCGCATCGTCTCCTCGCTGCTCAAGCGCTGGCCGCGTCTGGCTGGGCTCACCGTACTCGGCTGCATCATCTCCTGGTTGCTCCTCACCGTGACTGGCGATGTCTACAAGGACGCAGGCGCGCTCATCGGCAGCCACTGGCTGGCCACCCACGGCAACGGCCCGCTTGAGGGCCACAGCGTCTCCCCGCTGGCGGCGCTCTGGCAGGGCATGGTGCCGGCCTACACCACCGGCGATGTCTGGTTCGACCCGCCGCTCTGGACCATGCGTATCGAGCTGTTCTGCTCCGTGGCCTCGTACCTCACGGCGCCTCTGCTCTTCGCCGTGCGCCGGTGGGACCTGCGCCTGGCCGTGGCCGGGCTGGGCATGGTGCTATCCGGCGTCGACTACCCCGCGACCTATTTCACCGATTTCCTGTTCGGCAGCCTGCTGGCCATCGCCTATGCCGAAGGCCGCTTCCCCCGGCTGACCGGCATCCAGGCCACGGCACTCAGCCTGCTCGCCCTGTATCTGTTCAGCTTCACCTATCAGCAGGCGCTACTAATCCATGCGCCGGTCAAGGCGATCATCCCGCATGGCAACACCAGCCATTTTGTCTGGGACATCGCCACCGGCCTGATCATGCTGGTACTGCTCGGGCATGAGCGCACCGCCCGCGCCTGCTCCGGCGCCTGGGCGGAGTGGGTCGGGCAGATCTCCTTCCCTCTATACTTGCTGCATGTGCCGCTTTTGCTTTCGGTGGGGGCGCTCACCTTCCTTGCGCTGCATGGCACGCTGGGGCAGGCTTTGGCCGCCAGCCTCGCCGGACTGCTCAGCGTCAGCCTTGCCGTGGCAGGCGCCGTGCCGCTGTTCTGGGCAGACAAGGCCTGGACCAGGCTGGTGAACCGCACCGCCAGTGCGCTGATACCCCCCCCGCCCGCCAAGAAAATTTAGAGCTCTTAGGGGCGCGGCAGCCAGGTGCCGGGCCCCGGCGCGGTGTAGCGGCAGAGCCGGTAAGTCTGCACCAGCTTGCCGTCCCGCGTGCGGGCGAGCGTGCCAGTTTGGTCACATCGCTCCCCGGCCCGGTGCGTGATCATGATGCCCGTCTGCCCTTCCAGCGCCGCCGAGGGCCAGTCGAAATAGCTCCAGCGCGGCTCGAACCCCGCCACGCGCAGCCCGGGCGGGGCGTAATAGGCCAGCGCGGCGGCGGTGGCGTAGTCGTCGGCGGTGACGAAATCCGGGTGCAGGGCGGCGAGCTGCTCGCCAAGCTGCTTCCAGCCCGCCATTTGCAGGGCTGAGGTGTCCAGGCGCGGCGGCACCGGCAAGGGCGCGGCAAGGGCCTGCACGTACACCAGCCCGGTTATGCCGAAGCCTAGCGCCAGAGCCGGGTTGCGCCAGCGCGCCAGGATCGCGGCGGGCAGGGCGCCTATGGCGAGGCAGGCGGACGGGTACAGCACCGCCACCCAGTTGCCCTCCACCCGCTGGGACAGCACATGCTCCAGCAACACCGCCCCCGGCAGCAAGGTAAGCCAGAGCAGCAGCCTCGGCCCCGGCGCATGCTCACGCCGCAGGCCCCAGACCCCGCGTACCGCCAGCACGAAGATGACCGGGGTGAACAGGAGAAACTGGCTGCCCAG
>DATIWS010000258.1:0-2101 GCA_035519275.1 Acidocella sp.
CCCTCGCCGCTCACCACCATGTTCACGCCGAAGAATCCCGTCGGGTGCTCCACGGCAATCTCCAACGCCCCGCTGCCGGAAACCTGCGCCAGTTCAGCTGCCACGCTGCCTTTCAGCACGCAGCCTGTGGCGACCGAAACCGCGCCGAGCACGCCAATGGCCTCATGCACTCGGTGCGGAATGAAGGTGCGGGTGGAGATAGCGCCGCCAGCGCTGGGCGCTGAGAGCAGCGTCATTTTCGGCACGGTTTTTTTGGTCACGTCGCCGAGATTCATCTTCGGGCCCACGGCCAAGCGGATCGCCTCGATGCGCGTCTTCAGTTCGACATCCGCCTCCAGAGCGGCCGGGCTCTCGGCGCCGGTTAAGCCAAAGTCAGACGCCTTCAGCAGCACCACCGGCATGCCGTTATCAATGCAGGTGACGCGCACGCCCTCCACCTCGTCCACCACATTCCCCGTGGGCAGTAGCGCGCCGCAGGCGGAACCGGCGATGTCCAGGAAGTCGATGGCAATCGCCGCCGCCGTGCCGGGCACGCCGTCAATGCGCGCATCGCCCTCATACTCCACCACGCCGCCCGGGGTGGGCACATGCGCCACCGCGACGCTGGCCGTGTTCACCATATGGATGCGCACCTTTGTGATGCCATCGCGCGTCGGGACCAGCCCATGCTCGATCGCCCATGGCCCGACACCGGCGAGGATATTGCCGCAATTCTGGCTATCGCTCACCTCGGCCTTGTCCACCGCCACCTGCAAAAACAGGTAATCCACATCGGCATCATCGCGCGTGGAAGCGGATATCACCGCCACCTTGCTGGTGAGCGGGTGCGCGCCGCCAAGGCCGTCGATCTGCCGCACATCCGGCGAGCCCATGGAGGCCAGCAGCACGGCGTCGCGGGTGGCGCGGTCGGCGGGCAGAGCGGATGCCGCGAAATACAGCCCCTTCGAGGAGCCGCCGCGCATCAGCGTGGCCGGGATGGCGCGCAGCACGAGCTAGGCGTCCCCCAGGCGGCGAACATATTTCAGCCCATTAGCGGCCAGGCGCTCGCGCATGCTGTAGATGTCCAGCCCCAACTCGCCGGCCGCCAGGCGCGCGCGCTTGGCGGCCTCGTTGGCCTCGCGCGCCGTGGCCTTCTCCAGCACCTTGGCGGCCCGGGCCGAGGGCACCACCACCACGCCGTCATCATCGGCCACGATGACATCGCCCGGCACCACAAGCGCGCCCGCGCACACCACCGGGACATTTACATTGGCGGTGGTCTGCTTCACCGTGCCCTGGGCGTAGATGGCCTTGGACCAGACCGGGAATTTCATCTCGGTCAGCACCGCCACGTCGCGCACGCCGGCATTGATGATGAGCCCCTGCACGCCGCGCGCCTTGAGCGAAGTGGCCAGCAGATCGCCGAAATACCCGTCCTCGCACGGGCTGGTGGGGGTAACGACGAGGACATCGCCCGGCCGGCATTGCTCGGCGGCGACGTGCAGCATCCAGTTATCGCCCGGTGCTACCTCGCAGGTGATGGCGGTGCCGGCGATCAGCGCGGGGCGATAGATCGGCCGCATAGAGGCGGCCATGAGCCCGCCGCGGCCCTGCGCCTCATGCACGGTGGCGACGCCGAATTTGCCGAGCCCGGCGGCGATCTCCGCGTCTGCGCGGTCGATCTCGGTGACAACAACGATGGCCATAATCTTTCACTCTCCCGCGCCGGGCGATTCGGCCTGGCCGCCCCCGGCTGTTTCTGGTTCGACGCCTCACCATAGGCACGGGTAGCACCGGCGGGCCAATTTAAAGCGCGCCGCCAGCCATAAGTTTTTGCTATAGGCTGGCGCGCCGTAGAGGTGTCTATGCCGCTGAATCTGGGACGTCTGCTCGCCGCCGCCGTGGCGCGGTAGGGCGGCATCTCCCGCGTGGCGGCCAAGTCACCCCGCGACGGGGGACGGCATCAAGAAGAGAAGAATACCCCCCTAGGCGCTGCAAGTGTGTAGGAACCGGCCTGACTTTATCCGCGATGCCTGGCCCGGTAGGCGCTGGGCGGCTTGCCGTACAGATAGAAGCGCCGCACCGGGTTCGCGCAGAGGCGCCTCACTGCGGCATCGCAGCA
>DATIWS010000259.1:0-3109 GCA_035519275.1 Acidocella sp.
CTTCCCTTTGCCGGCGGCGATGCCGGCCCTGCTGGAGTTGCTGCGCGGGCTGCGCGTGGACCTCGTGGTACTGCACCACACGCTCGGGCACGATGACAGCGTGCGCACCCTGGCTGAAAAGCTCGGCGTGCCACAGGACATCGTGGTGCATGACTATGCCAGCTTCTGCCCGCGCGTGCACCTGCTGCGACGCACGGCGCCCGAGTCGCCGCTTCGCTATTGCGGCGAGCCGGATGTGGCCGGCTGCATTGCCTGCCGCGCCCAGGGCGGCGAGCTGTTCACCGGGCTGCCGATGCGCAAGCTGCTCGCCCGCTCCGCCGCCGGATTCGCCGCCGCCCGCAGCGTCATCGCGCCCTCCGCCGATGTCGCCAGCCGCCTCACCCGGCATTTTCCGGGGGTGAAGCCGCGCATCCAGCCTTGGGACGATGACACCACGCCGCGCCAACTCATCCCCCCGCCCGCACCGGGCGCGCCACGGAACATTGTCCTCATCGGCGGCATCGGCCCCGCGAAGGGCTTCGACGTGCTGCTCGACTGCGCCGCCGACGCCGCCGCCCGGAACCTGCCGCTCAAATTTTCCGTCATCGGCAGCAGTTCGGACGACGCCCGCCTGTTTGAGGCCGGCATTTTCGTGACCGGCCCTTACCGCGAGGCCGAACTGCCGGAGTTGCTTGCGGCGCTGAAGCCGCATCTCGCCTTCCTGCCCTCCATCTGCCCGGAGACATGGTGCTTCACGCTCAGCGAGGCCTGGGCTGCGGGACTTCCTGCCATCGTGTTCGACCTCGGCGCCCAGGCGACGCGGGTGAAGGCCACAGGCCGGGGCCTGGTGCTGCCACTCGGCCTGCCCGCAACGCGCATCAACGATATGCTGTTAAACTACAGGTTTTGAAACATAATCCGATTTTCTCCAGGGCGAGGGCTGGATAAAAACCGGCGGTTAAATTAACCGTGGGAAACTAGGACAATCCGCGTAACCACGACGATCAGGAGACGAGATGGCTGCCGCAAAAACCGCCCAAAATCGCGCACCAACCGCACCCGAGGCAGGTGCAGCGGGGGGCGATCGCGGCGCCCAGATCCAGGAACTGAAGGTTACCGGCCACATGATGAACCTGCCGCCGGGGCTGTTCTGCTTCATCAACGAGGCGAATCCGGGCGCGCCGGCGAATAACGGCATGCCGGGCGTGCGCATCTCGCCGCCGCCCATCGGCGGGCAGAATGTGGAAATCGCCGGGTTCCGTCCCGATGGCTGGCTGAACGCCGAGGGCGACGCCACGCTCGTGCGTATCCGCAACACCCAGGCGCAGGTTCTGGTCACCATCTACCAGCTGCCGAACCAGCCCGAGTCTGCGCCGCGGCTGCAGGTGCGCCAGCTGCTCGCCGCGAACGATCTGCCCGTGCCCGCTGCCGCCGCGCCGGTCCAGGCCAAGCCGGAGAAGGTGGACGTGCTGGCGCATATCCAGGGCCGTGGCGATGTCGGCGTCAAGTTCGGCGACTGGCTGGGCGAGCGCGGCAGCAATAGCTGGGTCGAGGGCTTCTCCATCACCGCGCCCGAGGGCATCGCCCCGGCGGATCTCACCTATCAGGCCGTGCTCGGGCGCGGCTGGCTCTCCCCCTGGGTGGAAGCCGGCGAGTATTGCGGCTCGCGCGGCATGGCCTTGCCGCTGCTCGGCCTGCGCGTGCGCCTGAGCGGCGAGGCGGCGGAGCAATACGAGATCAGCTGTTCGGCCAAATTCGTCGGCGGTGCCGTGGCCGGGCCGGTGGGCAACGATGAATCCTGCGAGGCGGAAACGCTGGCGCCGCTGGAGGCGGTGCAGATCGTGCTGACACCGCGCAGCCGCAAGGTTGGGCGGGGCAAGCGCTGATCCGGCAGGCGGCGGCGGTACCGTGAACTTTCTCTTCGTCCACCAGAATTTCCCTGGCCAGTACCTGCATCTGCTGCGCAGCCTGCTGGCCGATAACGAGAAACGCGAAGGCACGCACGAGCTTGTCTTCATGACCGAGCCAAACCGCAACCAGATGGCGGGCGTGCGCAAGGTCACCTATTCCAAGCCGCCGCCGGTCTCTGCCTCGGCGGTGTTGGAAGCGCGGGAATACGAGATGGCGGCGCGGCGTGCCCAGGCCGCCTATAAAGGCGCGCTGCAGATCAAGGCGCTGGGTTTCAAGCCGGACATCATCATCGGCCATCACGGCTGGGGTGAGATGCTCAATCTGGTCGATGCATTTCCCGGCGTGCCGATCCTCGGCTATTTCGAGTTCTACTATAAAATCCACGGCACGGACGTGAATTTCGACCCGGAATTCCCGATGCCGGAGGCGCATTTCGGCGCTGTGCGCGGCAAGAACACGGTGAACCTGCTGGCGCTCGCCCTTGAGCAATACGGGCAGACACCGACACGCTGGCAGCACAGCACCTATCCGGGCTGGGCGCAGAAGCAGACCCGCATCATCGAGGAAGGTGTCGATCTCGCTCTGTGCAAGCCCGATCCGGAGGCGCGCAAGGCGCCGGTGACCATCGGCAAGCTGACGGTGGCGCCGGAGCAGAAACTCGTTACCTATGTCGCGCGCAACCTGGAGCCCTATCGCGGCTTCCACACTTTCATGCGCGCCCTGCCCCGCCTTCTGGCGGAACGGCCGGATGTGGTGGTGTCCATCGTCGGCGGTGACGAAATCAGCTACGGCGCGCCGCCCAAGCAGGGTGGAAACTGGCGCGAGGTGATGCTGCGCGAGGTCGGCGGGCAGATCGATCTGTCCCGCGTGCATTTCCTCGGCAAGGTGCCTTATGACCAGCATCTGGCCCTGCTCAAACGCTCGGACGCGCATGTCTATCTCAGCTATCCGTTCGTCGCCTCCTGGTCGCTGCGGGAGGCGCTGGCCTGCGGCTGCCTGGTCGTGGGCGCTGACACCGATACGGTGACGGAATTCGTGAAGCACGAAAGCAACGGGCTGGTCACGCCGACACTCGACCACGCGGCGCTGGCACAGACCGTGTTGCGCGCGCTCAAGGACACCAGACTGGCGGCGAAATTGCGCAAGGGCGCGCGCGCCTTCGCGGAACAGCATCTCGGCATGGATGACTATATTGCCCGCTACCGCGCCTGCATCGAGG
>DATIWS010000260.1:0-6439 GCA_035519275.1 Acidocella sp.
CGCGAAACCCCGGCGTATTTTGCGCCGTCCGGCTTCAGCACCACGGCATTGGGGCAGAGCTGGCGCGCCTTGAACATCGGCATTGCCGAGCGCACGCCGGAGAGCCGGGCGATGTAGCAGCATGTGCTGACCACGCCGCGCGCGCCGCCGCCGACGATGACAGGCACATCCCGCAACTCCGGCCTGTCTCGCTTTTCCACGGCGGCGAAGAACGCGTCGCAATCCACGTGGCCAATGGCGAGTTCGAACAGCTCGGGATGCCGGACGACACGCACCGAGCCGCATTGCGGGCAGGCATTGCCCGTTTCAACCACCGCATCGCAGTCACGGCAGATCGCCGGCATGCCGCCTCACAGATCAAATCACCGAGTCGTCGATCACGTAGGCGGCGGTGAGCCCGCCATCAATGGTGTAGGCCGAGCCGGTGATGAAGCTCGCCTCGTCTGACGCCAGGAAGGCGACGAGGTTGGCGATTTCCGAGGGCTGCGCGAGACGGCCCATCGGCAAATACCGGCGGCGGAGCTTCCAGGCTTCCTCATCCGCCAGGAAAGCCTGCACCAGCGGCGTGGCGGTCGGCCCCGGGCAAATGGCGACGGCGCGGAGCTTCTTGCGCGCGTACATGATGGCGATCTCGCGCGTCATCGAGAGCACCCCGCCCTTGGCTGCCGTGTAGGCGATCTGCGGAAACGCCGAGCCCACCAACGCCACGATCGAGGCGTTGTTGATGATCACACCGCTGCCGGATTTCAGCAGGTAGGGAATCCCCGCCTTGCAGCAGAGGAAAACCGAGGTTAGGTTCACCGCGATGGTTTTTTCCCAGGTGGCGAGCGGGGTTTCCACCGGCCCGGAATCGTCGTCGGCGCAGATGCCGGCATTGTTGAACAGCGCGTCGATCCCGCCGAACGCTTTCGCGCCTTCCGCGAACATGGCTTCGCACGCCGCCTCATGCGTGAGGTTCCCGATCACCGCCACGGCCTGCCCGCCGGCGGCGCGGATCGCCGTGACGGTCGCTTCAGCGGTTTCGGCGTGGATGTCGGCGCAGATCACCGCCGCGCCCTCGGCCGCGCATTTCTCCGCCGTGGCGCGGCCAATGCCGCTGCCCGCGCCGGTGACGAAAATACGTTTGCCCTTCAGACGCATGCCAGAATCTCCCGTAATTGCGCGGTCAGCCCGCCTGCACCGGGGGCGAAGGCGCCGTCAAACGCGGCGGAGCCGATGGTGAAGGCATCCGCGCCCGCCTCTCGTAATGCCGCGATGCGCGCCGGGCTGTCGACGCTACCGGCACAGATCAGCCTGCCCGCGCCGCAGCCGCGCCGCGCCGCGCGGACCAGCTCCAGCGGCTCGGCTTCCGTGGCGCGGTAGGCGAGCAGATCCACCCCCGCGCAGCCCTGGGCGACGAAGTTCGCCGTATGGGCCTCTATCAGCGCCGCATCGCCGCCCAGCCGCGTGGGGTGGCCGGACGGCGTGCCGGGGAAGGGATAATACTCCACCTTCGTGCCGCGCAGAATCTCCAGCGTTTCGGCAACCTGCGTCCCGCCCAGCAGCCGGTCCACGCCCAGTTCCGCACCCACACGGGCCGAATGCAGCGCCGCCTCCGGCGAGGTGGCGACAACCTCCAGATAGCTCACCGCGCCGAGCGCCTTTATCCCCGCATGCAGGCGGCGGAGCGTGTCCGCATCAGCGCCGATGTCCTTGAAGCCGATATGGCGCAAACCCAGCGCCGCGATCTCGGCCAACACGTCCAGGCAATCCGGTACCGTGCGGTCCTGCCGCGTCAGCATGAAGATGAAATCCATGCACCATTTGTCTCATTCCCGCCCCGTGGCGGCAATAACGCCGAACGACATTCGATCATTTTGCTGCCGCATAAGTGGGCGCTCCACGGTGTTGTGTAGCCAGGCCGCGCACAACAGGCTCAGCCCGATGCTCAGCGGCAGGAATGCAGCGGTGAACCAGACTGCGCCGCCATGCGCCACGGGGCCGAGCAGCAGGGCCATGGCGCGCTGCACCGGCTCGTTCACCAGATACAGCGGATAGGATACGGCGCCGAGATACTGCACCGCCCGGCCTTCCAGCACCGCGCCCCAGGATTGGCGCTGGGCCAGCATTACGAGGCCCCAGGCCAGCGGTGTGAACAGCTTTTCAACCCCGACCGGCAGCGCCAAGGCGCAGGCGCCGAGCAGGCAGAGCCAGAAGCTGCGTGACCGCCCGCCGCGCAGGAGGACCGCGCTGGCCAGCCCGAGCGCGAAGAAGGGGGCCGCATCCGGCAGAAAGGCACGGCTGAACTCGGCCCCCAGCGGCAACGCCCGGTACGCGGCGCCGAGCGCGAGCAGCGCCAGGGCGAACTTTCCCAACCGGTGCGGGGCGATGAGTCCGATCAGCACGTAGAACTGCCATTCGGTGGACAGGCTCCAGGCCGGCCCCAGCAGCGTGACATAGGCGTAGGGCAGGGCGCTCTGCGGTATCAGCCCATGCACGAGGGTAAGGTGCGCCAGCAGATGCGGCAGCAGCGGTCGCGGCAGCGCCGCCGCCATAATGTTCCGCCCCTCGCCCCCCACCCAGGGCATTGCCTGAAGCGGGTCGCCCAGTGTGGTGAGGCAGATGCTGACCGCCAGCACCAGAAAATAAACAGGCAGCAGCCGCCTGGCCCGCGCCGCCATGAAAGGGACGAACTGCCAGCCGAAGCGTTCGAGAGAATTGGCGATCACCAGCCCGCTCAGGGCGAAGAACAAATCCACCGCGGCCTCGCCATGGCGGAACGGCGCGGTTACCCAGCCCGGGAGGCAGGTGAACGGCAAGGCATGGCCGAGCAGGACGTAAACCGCCAAGATTCCCCGCAAGCCGTCCATTCGCGCCAGGCGCTTCATGAATACAACTTAAAAGGGAATCTAGGCTGAATAAATACCTTTACTGGTAGATTTACAACCTGAAGTCGATAAAGGCATCCCGTCTGGCCCTTGGCATGGCGGGATGCCTTTTCTCGCTGGTTAAGCCTTGTCCAGCGCCTGGGCCAGCTCGTCGATCAAATCCTGCGTATCCTCAAGGCCGACCGAGAGCCGGATGCAGCCATCGGTGATGCCCAGCTTCGCGCGTTCCTCCGCCCCGATGCGCATATGCGTCGTGGTCGCCGGATGGGTGGCGAGGGATTTCGTGTCGCCCAGGTTGTTGGAGATGGTGATAATCCGGAACGCATTCATCACGCGGAACGCGGCGTCCTTGCCGCCCTTCACCTCGAACGTCACCAGCGTGCCGCCGCCCGACATCTGCGACATCGCCAGCTCCCGCTGCGGGTGCGAGGCCAGAGTGGGGTAGAGCGCGCGCGCGATCTTCGGCGAGCTTTCCAGGAACTGCGCGATGGCCTCGGCGGATTTGGACTGTGCCTCGACCCGCAGCTGCATCGTCTCCAGCCCCTTCAGGGTCACCCAGGCATTGAACGGCGACATCGCCGGGCCGGTATTGCGGAAGAAGGGCTGGAACACCTCTTCCATCCATTGCTTGCGGCCCAGCACGGCGCCGCCGAGCACGCGGCCCTGGCCGTCCATGTGTTTGGTGGTGGAGTACACCACCACGTCGGCGCCCAGTTCCAGCGGCTTCTGCAGCAGCGGTGTGGCGAACACGTTATCCACCACCACGATGGCGCCGGCCGCATGCGCCAGGGCGGAGACGGCGCGCAGGTCCACAATGTCCAACATCGGGTTGGAGGGCGATTCCAGCAGCACAAGCGCGGTGGGCTTGCTCAGCGCGGCCTTCCATTCTTCAAGGTTGGTGCCTTCCACAAATACGGTCTCGATGCCGTATTGCGGCAGCAACGTGCTGACGATCCAGTGGCAGGACCCGAACAGCGCCCGCGCCGCGACCACGCGCTGCCCGGCCTTCAGCCCGCACAGCAGCGCCGAGGAGACCGCCGCCATGCCGGTGGCGGTGGCGCGGCAGATCTCGGCGCCCTCGATCTTGGCCAGCTTCTGCTCCAGCATCGTCACCGTCGGGTTGGCGAAGCGCGAGTACTGGAAATGCTGAATCCGGTTGTCGAACACGGCCTCCGCCATCTCGGCGCTCTCGTAGGTGAAGCCGGAGGTCAGGAACAGCGCTTCCGCGTTTTCCTCGATATTGGTCCGGATGCGACCGGCATGGATCAGGTCGGTGGCGAGGCGGGTCTTCGGCGTGTCGGACATAATCGTGGCCTATCCAAAAATACGTCCAGCCACGGGAGAATAGGGCGCATCCGCGCCGTAGCCTCTTTAGCGCGCTTATTTTGCTCCTGGCGGCTGCCAGCCTCGCCGCAATCCGGCCGGACAAATCACGAGGTGAACAATGGCGTACCCCCCTCGGCTTGCGTGGTCAATGCTCTCAGGATATGTACGCCCCCATGGGCGGGTATGATGTAATGGTAGCCTGCTAGCTTCCCAAGCTCGATGCGCGGGTTCGATTCCCGCTACCCGCTCCAGTTCTCCCTTTAAGCTTCCGTCCACGGCGTCTCCGGCCAGTCATGCTTGGGGTAGCGTCCCCGCATGTCCCGCCGGGCATCCGCCCAGCCGCCACGCCAGAAACCGGCGAGGTCCGCGGTGATGGCGATGGGCCGCCCAGCCGGGGAGAGCAGCGCGATTTGCAGCGGGATCTTGCCGCCCGCGAGTTTGGGCGTGGCGTCCGTGCCGTAGAACACGTGCGCGCGGGCCGAGGCCACGGGCACCGGGCCGCTATAGTCGATCCGCACCGTGCCGCGCTTCAGCCTCAACTCGGCGGGCAGCTCCCGGTCCAGCCGGGCGGCGCGGTCATGCCCCACCCAGTCCCGCAGCACGGCCAGAACATCCACACTTTTGGCGCCGCGCAGGCTGGTCATCCCGGCCAGATACGGGGCCAGCCAATCCTGCACCGTGGCGGCCAGGGCGGGGCGGGAGAGGTCCGGGTAGTCCTGGTCGATCCCGCGCATCACCGCCACGCGGGCGCAGAAATTTTCCGCCGATTCGGTCCAGTCGAGCTGGTCCAGCCGGGTGGAGAGCGCATCGGCCAGGGCGGCCTGCACCTCGTCCGGCGTCGCCGGGGCGTTGCGGTCGGCCAGCACCAGCGCGCCCAGCCGCACGCGCTCGCGCACCGAGACGCTGCCGGACACCGGGTCGAACCCGGTCTCGCGCATGGTTTTGCATCTGGCGCGCAGTGAGGGGGGGAGGGCCTCCAACTCCAAAGGCGCCGCCAGCCTGATGCGGCTGCCCTTGGCCTCCAGCCCCGCCACCACCAGCAGCCGTGCCCGGGCCAGCGGGTCGGTGGGGGAAAGGTTGCCGGACCCGCCGCCCGAGAGCCGGTAGGATCCGGCCTCGCCCCGCGCTTGGCCGATCCGGTCCGGAAACGCCGCCGCCAGCAGCGCGCCGGGTTCGCCGGCGGCGGGTGTTGCCCCCACGCCCAGCCGGTTGCGGTAGATTTTCGCCGCTTGCCGCACCCGCGCGAGCACGGCGCGGTCGCCTTCCCCGCGCCCTGCCAGCGCGTCCAGCCGCAGCAGCAAATCGGCCGAGGCATCGCGGGAGAGAAAATCCTTCTCCTCCAGAATCGCCGCGATCTCCGCCGCCATGGCCCGCTCCGGTTTGGCCTCGCTGGCCAGCATCATCGCGGCCAGACGCGGCTCGGCCCGCAGCCGCGCCATCTCGCGCCCCAGCTTGGTGATCCGCCCGGCCTCATCCAGTGCGCCAAGCTCCTCCAGTAAGGCGCGGGCGGCTTTCACGGCGCCCTCGGGCGGCGGGTCGATGAAGGGCAGGGTGGCAGGAACTTCGCCCCAGGCGGCACAGGCCAGCACCATGTCGGAGAGTTCCGCCGCCAGGATCTCAGGTGTCTCGAACAAGGCGAGGCCCCGGTGCAGCGCCTCCGACCACAGCCGTATGGCGACACCCGGCCCCAGCCTCCCGGCACGCCCGGCGCGCTGCGTTGCCGCGGCCCGGCTGATGCGCATCGTGGTCAGTCTGGTCAGCCCGGTGCCGCCATCCAGCACCGGCGCGCGGCGGTATCCGCCGTCGATGACGATGCGCACGCCTGGAACAGTCAAGGATGTTTCAGCAATGGAGGTCGAGAGCACCACGCGCCGCCCCTCATGCTCGCGCAGCGCCGTGTCCTGCGCCTCGCGCGAGAGGTCGCCATGCAGCGGCAGCACCAAGGCGGGGCATTTCTCCAGCGCCGCCTGGGTGCGCCGGATTTCCGCCATGCCGGGCAGGAACACCAGAATATCGCCCGGATGCGCCACCAGCGCCTCGCGCACCGCCTTCGCCGCCGCTTCCGGCAGGTCCCGGGCAGACATGATGTCCCGCTTGGCGTGATGGATTTCCACCGGGAACATCTTCCCCGCGCTCTCGATCACCGGCGCGTCCAGCAGGGCGGAAATCTTCTCCGCCTCGGCGGTGGCGGACATGGCGAGGATGCGCAGCTCCGGCCGTAGATTGCGCTGCAAATCCAGCACCAG
>DATIWS010000261.1:0-17118 GCA_035519275.1 Acidocella sp.
GCGATCACGCCGTCGCGCAGCGGGCGGATGGCCTGGATATTGCCCGGGGTGCGGCCAAGCATCAGCTTCGCATCCTCGCCCACGGCAAGAACCTGCTTGCGGCCCTTGATCTCCTGCATCGCCACCACGGAGGGTTCCGCCAGCACGATGCCTCGGCCCTTCACGTAAACCAGCGTGTTCGCGGTGCCGAGATCGATCGCCATGTCGGCAGACATCAAACCGAGAAGTTTGGAAAACATCAAAAACCCTTCCTGAGGCAGACCCGCCGCCGTGCTGGGCCTTGCCGCGAAATCTCCAGAGATGCAGCGCCCATCGCGCCTTCGGGGCTGGGCTTACAGCCCGCGCCGCCGTGGAGCAAGCCTGAAAAACGCCCTTCAATCGCCGCAATTCGCGGGTCATAAGGAAATCTCCACCACGACGAGGTCTGAGTTCGATGAAAGCCAAACCCATGTCCGCGATCCTGCTGGTGGCGTGCCTTGGCCTTACCGGCTGCGGCCACACCGCGGGGGCGCGGGCGTTGTCCGGCGGCGCCATCGGCGCCGGTGCAGGCGCCATTCTTGGTACCGTCACCGGCATCGGCCCTGGCGCGGGCGCTGCCATTGGCGGCGGCGTTGGCGCCGTGGCGGGGGCGGCGATCAGTTCCAACACTCTTAACCTCGGAAAGCCGCTTGTCGGCGAATAACGGCGGCATGAAAAAAACGTTATACGACATTGGCAGCCGGCCGGCCGGGTTGAATTCCAGCCGCCAGTGGAGGACATCCGCCGCGGACCAGACTAACCAGGAGTTCAACTATGCTGCGTAAACTCGCGACCGGCCTCGTGCTCGCCGCCTCGCTCACCTCCCTCGCTGCCTGCGGCGACACGGCCGGCCAGCGCGCCCTCTCCGGCGGCGCCATCGGCGCGGGCGCGGGTGCCATCATCGGCTCCGTCACGGGCATGGGCGCAGGTACGGGCGCCCTCGTCGGCGGTGCCGCCGGTGCCGTGACCGGTGCCGCCACCAACAAGCACCAGATCAACCTCGGGAGCTAACCCCCGGGAGCGAACGGTAACGGAAGGGGGGCCAAAAGCCCCCCTTTTTTGTTTTCAGACGATGGCGGCGGCGACACGCCGCACGAACGCCGCCGGGTCTTCGGGTAGGTCGCCTTCCTGCAACTTGGCCAGGTCCAGCAGCAGCCCGGCCTCGTCCTCCACGCCCTCACGCTGTGCCAGAGCCTGCACCAGCTTGTGGCCCGGGTTGATCTCCAGCTTCGGCGGCAGGCCGAATACCGGACGCCCGGCCCGGCGCAGCAGCCGCTGCATGGCCAGATCCGGCCCACCCTCGGCGGCCACCAGCATGGCGGGGCTGTCCTGCAGCCGGGTGGAGGCGGCAACGCCGGACACCTTGCCCTCCAGCGCCTTGGCCAGCTTCTCGCACAGGGCCTTGATCTCATCCCCCGCCTCGGCGTCAGCGAAGAGCGACCCGGCCTGGGACACGCTGGTGAGCTTCTTCTCCTCGTAGGTGCCGAGGCGGCCCGGCCAGAACGCGTCGATCGGGTCTGAGAGCAGCAGCACCTCGTACCCCTTGGCGGCGAAGCCTTCGAGCTGCGGCGAGGTCTTCAGATGCGCGGCATCGCCGGCGAGGTAGTAGATCGCCTCCTGCCCTTCCGGCATGCGGGCGATGTACTCGTCCAACGTCGTCGCTTCCTCCCTGGTGGAGGCAAAGCGCAGCAGTGCGGCGATATCCGCCGCATGGCCGGTATCCTCGTAGATGCCCTCCTTCAGCACCGCGCCGAAATTCTCCAGGAAGGTCTTGAACGCCTCGGGCTCCTTGGCCTTGGCCTTCAGCTCGGAGAGCACGCGGTTGACCAGAGCCTTGCGGATCTTGTCCAGCACGGGGGTGGATTGCAGGATCTCGCGGCTGACGTTCAGCGGCAGGTCCTCGGTATCCACCACACCGGCGACAAAGGAAAGCCAGTGCGGCAGCAGCTCGGCCTGGTCGGTGATGAACATCCGCTTCACGTGGAGCCGCACCTTGGACTCCCGCGTGTCCTCGACCGGCATGAACGGCTTGGAGGACGGGATGAACAGCAGCGCCGAGAATTCCAGCGTGCCTTCCGCCCGCCAGTGGATTGTCGCCCAGGGTTCGTCGAACTGGTGCGCCACGTGGCGATAGAAATCGGCGTACTCCTCCGCCGCGATCTCGCTCTTGGCTTTCCGCCACAGCGCCTTGCCCTCGGTAACAGGCTCGAACTTGCCGTCCTCCTCCAGCTCAATCGGCAGGGCGATATGGTCGGCCCATTTGCGGATGATGGTCCTGATCCGCAGCGGCTCCAGGAACTCCTCGGCATCCGGCTTGACGTGCAGCAGAATGGTGGTGCCCGGCGCCTCGCGGGTGGCGGATTTCAGCGTGTACTGGCCCTTGCCGTCGGAGACCCATTCCCAGGCCTCGTCGTGCCCGGCCTTGCGGGAGATGACCTCCACCTTATCCGCCACCATGAAGGCGGAGTAGAAGCCCACGCCGAACTGGCCGATCAGGCTGGGGCGGTCCTCCGGCTTCTTCTCGGCCAGGGCGCTGGTGAAGGCGGCGGTGCCGGAGCGGGCGATGGTGCCCAGATGGTCCGCCAGCTCCTCCTTGGTCATGCCGATGCCGGAGTCCTCGATGCGGATGGTCTGGGCCAGCTTGTCCGCCGAAATGCGGATGGCCGGGTTTTCCGGCAGGGCCGGCGCCTCGTCCGAGAGCGCCAGGAAGCGGCGCTTATCCGTGGCGTCCGCCGCGTTGGCGACCAGCTCGCGCAGGAAGATCTCGCGGTCCGAATAGAGCGAATGCACCACCAGGTCGAGCAGCCGGCCAACCTCGGTGCCAAAATTGCGTGTTTCTTCAGTCATGCGGTCCTCTTGGTTGCACCGGGTAAATTACATGCGCCGCCGCGCTTGGCCAAGGGGGGCGGCGCCATGTTGGCAGGCAGCGGATGCGCTGTTATCTGGCGGGTCAGCAACCAGTTTTCCGGAGTTCCGCCATGGCCGCCAGCGCTACCTTCACCCGCCTCAACCGGGCCGATCTCGGCGGGCTCGTCGCCGCAGCACAGGATGACGACCCGCGGGCGCTCGCCAATTTCCTGGCCGAGACCGGCACCTCCGTGGCGGAGTATGACGGCGATGGCGACGTCTTCTCGGTGCTGCTGCCGGTCCTGGCCGATGACTACGACATCGACCTGGAAACCAGCGAGAACGCGACTCTGGCCGACATCGCCGAGGCGACGGATACGCTGGTGTTCATCCTCACCCAGGACGACCAGGACCGCTATCTGGAGACGCTCCACCCGGACAACTTCGACGCCGAGGAGCTTGCCGAGCTGTACGAGGACTTCACCGAGGAAGAGGCGGACGGCGCGGGCGAAGCCATGCTGGCCGCCATCGCCACCCTGCACCAGGCTCTGGGCGAGACCGACAACGAGCACGTCATCGTCGTCACCGCCGGCTAGGCGCTGGGTACGGACCCCGGTGCCGCCGGGGTGAAGGACGGCGCCGCCCCCGGCGGCAGTGCGTTCGGGTTGTTGACGTTCAGCGCGATGGAAGCGCCGAGCGCGTTGGCCATGCCGGTGGGAACCAGAATGGTCACGCCGCGGTCCTTGTTCATGTCGTAGATCAGGCCCATCTGGCGGATCTGCAGCGCCACCGGGTTGTTGGCGTAGATATGCGAGGCGCTGGCGATCTGTTCGGCGATGGCGACTTCGGCGCTGGCCAGCGTCACACGCGCCTGCTTCTCCTTCTCGGCCTGAGCGTTGCGGCTCATCGCGTCGTTCAGCTCGGGCGGGATCTTCACGTCGCGGATCTCCACGGCGATGTCGCCAATGCCCCAGCCCTCCGACTTGCGGCGGATCAGGGCTTGCAGCTTTTCGTCCATTGCCTCGCGGTTGGCGAGGATGTCGTTCAGCGTGGTGGCGGAGATGACCTCACGCAAGGATGTCTGCGCCACCTGGGCGATCATGTTGCGGTAATCGGTGAGTTCCGTGGCGGCGCGCTTCACATCGTTCACCCGCCAGAACATGATGGAGTCCATGGTCACGCTCACGGCGTCGGCGGTCAGCGTGTCCTCGGCCGAGATGCGGGTGGATTGCCGGCGGGTATCAACCACGCTGTACACATTCTCGAAGGCCGGGATGAGGAAATACAGCCCCGGTCCGCGCACGCCGGCAAAGCGCCCGAGGAACAGCACCACCGCGCGTTCCCATTCCGCGCAGGTGCGCAGCGTGGCGCCGAGAACAATGCCGATGAGGATCAGCGCCCCGCCGATGACAGGCATGTCAAGAAAATAGCCGGTAGCGGCGCCGATGGCGATGAAGAAGACGGCAATCAGCGTGACGGCGCTGTTGTTCATGGATGAACCCCTTTTTCACTCATTGCGTTTGGGAATGATAACAGAGGCAGTCATTTCCTGCACGGTCTCATCATGTTGATTGATCGTGACAAACTTGTTCGTCACGATCCCGAAACCGGGGCGGGTGTCGCTCTCCCGGCAGACGAGCACCTCGAGGCGCAGGCGCAGGAAATCGCCGGGGCGCACGGGTTTGCGCCATTTCAGAGATTCAAAGCCAAGCCCCAGCGTGCCGGGGGCGGGGTTGTAGAAGCCGCTGGTGAGCGTCAACCGCATGGTCAGGCTGGCGGTATGCCAGCCGCTGGCGATGAGGCCGCCGGTGATGGCCTGCGCGGCCTGAGGGTCTGTATGCATCGGCTGCGGATCGAATTTCTGTGCGAAATCGATGATCTCCGCCTCCGTGACCTGTATGGGCCGGGTTTCAAAAGCCTGGCCGGCCTGAAAATCCTCATAATAATGATGGTCCATGGCGCGCCTCCCTGCGACTCGGTTTTATTGAGTAGTCTGGTAGCATGAACGATGAACTGTTGCTCTTGGTTTTTGCGGTGCTTGCGGCGGGACTGGGCGCGGTTTTCGCGGCCCTCTCCTGGCGCGCGGCGCAGGACGCCCCAGCCCGGCTGGCCTTGACGCTGGAAAAGCTTCTCGCGGGCAACCGGGGAGAGGCGGAGACGACACGCGCCTTCCTCGCCGCCACGGAAGGACGGCTGACCGCCGCCATCCAGGCGGGAACGACCGAGGCGCTGTCCCGCGCTTTCGAGCAGATCGGCGCCGCCACACAGAACGTGGCCAGCACCGTGGACGGGCTGCGCCGCCAGGCGGCTGAGGACGCGCAAAAGACCATCGCCCTGCTGGAGACGCGGCTGACCACCATCCAGACCTCGGTGAACGAGAAGCTGCACGAGGCGGTGGAGCAGCAGATGACCGCCAGCTTCGCCCGGGTGCTTGAACAGTTTGCACAAGTGCAGCAGGCGATGGGCGAGGTGCAGTCCGCCGCGGCGCAGATTGGCGACCTCAAGCGCATCTTCTCCAACGTGAAAACCCGCGGCGGCTGGGGCGAGGCGCAGCTCGGCGCCATGCTGGAGCAGGTGCTGCCGCCCGGCGCGTTCGAGCGCAATTTCGCGCTGAAGGACGGCTCGCGCGAGCGGGTGGATTTCGCGCTGCGCATGCCGGCGCGGGAGAAGCTCTGGCTGCCGGTGGATTCCAAATTCCCGACCGAGGATTACGAGCGGCTGTTGCTGGCGGCCGAAAGCGCGGATGCCGAGGCCGAGCGCGCGGCGCGGGAGGGCATCGCCGTGCGGGTGCGGCTGGAGGCGAAGAAGATCCGCGAAAAATACATCTCCCCGCCGGAGACGGTGGATTTCGGCGTGATGTACCTGCCCAGCGACGGGCTGTTCGCCGAAGCGGCACGCATCCCCGGGCTGATCGACGAGATCCGCGCCAAGGAGAAGGTGATTATCCTCGGCCCGACGCTGCTGCCCGCCATGCTGCAAACCATCCATCTCGGCCATATCACGCTGGACCTGGAACAGCGGGCCGGGGAGATCGGCAAGCTGCTCGGCGCCACGCGCGGGGAAATGGTGAAGATGGACGATGTGCTAGCCAAGCTTGCCGCCAATGCCAGCGCCATGAGCAATAATATCGAGAAGGCGCGGGTACGCACCCGGGCGGTGAGCCGCGTGCTGCGCACGGTGGAGATGGTGGAAGGGCAAGCGGCACAGACCCTGCTGGGGCTGGAGGCCGAGGAGGAGTAAGAGATTGTTCGTAAATCCTACTCTGGCGGCCGCCTGGGGGCGAATTTCCAAACAATCTCTACACCCGCGCCGCCGCGCGTTGCTCGCCCTGCCCTTGCTGGCCCTTGCCGGGTGCCACCACGACCTCTCGCCGCAGGATGTGAGCGTGCGCGGGCTTGTGCCGCCCCTCGCATTCACCATGACCGACGCCGCCACAGGAAAGACCGTGACCGAGGCGGATTTCAGGGGCGCGGTGACGCTGCTCTATTTCGGCTACACACACTGCCCGGATGTCTGCCCGGCGACGCTGTATAATCTCCAGCGCATCCAGGCCCGCATGGGCGATGCAGCGGCGAAGGTGCGTGTTCTGTTCGTGACCGTGGACCCGGACCGCGACACCCCTGCCCTGCTGGCGCAATACGCGGCGCTGTTCGGCCCCAATGTGACCGGCCTGCGCGGCACCGCCGACCAGCTCTACGCCCTGGCACGGCGCTACCGCGTGGTGTTCTCGGTGAGCAAGACACCGACCTACTCCGTCACCCACTCGGCGGCGGTGTATGTGTTCAGTGCCAAGGGCCAGCCGGAATTCATCATCGCCGGGCTGGACACGCGGCAGCCGGACCTCGACGGCATCGCCCGCGATCTGCGCGACGTGGCGGACGAGTAGTTACGGCTGAGAGGCCAGCCCCAGCAGCGCCTGGCGGTTATAGGGGATCTCGATCCCCTCCTCGGCGAAGCGGTTCAGCACACGGGCGTAGAATTCCCGCCGCACGGCCCAGTGCTGGCCGGGGCCGGTGCGGATCTGGCCCGTGACGACCAGCCCCAGCTGGCCGAACTCGTCCAGCCCAAAGATCTGCAGGTCGTCGCGGATCATCTCGCTCCATTTCCTGTCCGTGCGCATGTCCTTGGAAATGTCCCGCAGCACCGTGAAAACGCGCTCGATATCCTCGCGGTAGCCGACGGTGACGGAGATCTGCGCGTAGCTGAAATCGCGCGTCATGTTGGTGACGGTGGTAACGGAGGAGAACGGGATGATGTTCACCGAGCCGTCGGAACCGCGCAGACGGATGGTGCGGACGGAGAGCCGCTCCACCGTGCCGCTCATGCCGCCGAGGGAGACTGAATCCCCCACCTGCATGGCGTCCTCCAGCAGCAGGAACAGCCCCGTGATGACATCCTGCACCAGCTTCTGGCTGCCGAAGCCCACCGCGATGCCAGCAACGCCCGAAACCGCGAGCAGCCCGGTGGCGTTGACGCCGATTTCGGTCAGACAGATGAAGAAGGCGGTCAGGAAGATGACCGTGCCGATGGTGGCGCGCAGCATCGGCGAGAGCGTGCGCAGCCGGGCCGAGTGGCGGGCGCGGCCCTGCGCAAGCAGGCGCTCGACATGCCCATGCAGCAGGATGTTGGCCGCCTCCCACAAGGCAAGCGCCACGGCGATGGTGACGATAACGGAAACCAGCGCGCTGAGCAGGTTGCGGCTCAGCGGATCGGCCAGCAGATAGCCGAACGGATTCATCCCCCAGCCCTGGAAAATGAAGAGCAGCGCCAGCACGCCGATGAAACAGTGGATAAGCGCACGGATCAGCGGGTTATAGGCATGCACCCGTGCGGCCAGCAGCGGATGCCGCACGTGGTGAGAGGTGCCCGGTTTGGGGAAGACACGCTCCAGCAACAGCGAGCTGCACAGCCAGGCAAGGCGCCCGAGCAGCAGCGCCGCCACCACCACCAGCACCGCGCGCAGCAGTACGATGAAGGCATTCTGCACCCCGCCTGCCAGGGCGACCCATAGCGCCAGCACATAAAACAGCGCCAGATAATGCCATATGCCGCCCAGGCGTTGGCGCAGACCGGCGAACACGCCCTCGGCCCCCGGAGGCCCGGCGAGCCATCGCCCCACCACATGCCGGCTCTGCCAGATGCTGACCGCGACCTCGAGATTCAGGACCAGGGCGAAGAGGCGGCCCAGCACATCCCCGCTGCCTTGCGGCAGGCCGAGGATTTCCGCAGCCGCGATCAGGCTGTAGCCAACAAACCCCGTGGCCAGCAGCAGGAAGACGCGGCGCATGATGGCCTGGGCGCGCGGGGTGGGCATGGCGATGAGGCGCAGCACGGACGCGGAAGGGGCGATGAGCAGGCGCACTGCCTCCTGCGCCAGGCGGCAGACCAGATAGGCGTTGCCGATGCCGGTGACGGCCAGAAGTGCCGGGCGGCCGTTCAGCACGCCATCCGAAATGAGCAGTTGCAGCGCCACGGCGAAGCCAACGAGCGGCAGCAGCGCCACGATGAAGCGCAGCAGCGCGAACACCAGGCGCCGCGACCAGGCGCGCACCGAGACGCTGCGGCCGGGGCGTTTCTCCAACTCGCCAGCCTCGGCATCGGCCAGGCCCTGCTCGTCCTGGTCCGGCAGGAACTCGGCTGTCCGGGGCTGGGCGTATCGCACGCAGAGCGCGGCGGGGCGGCGCAGGAGGACGCGGATTACCGCCTCCATGAACAGGCTTGGCAGCAGCGCGAACAGCAGGCCAAGGCCGATGGCCCCCGCATTGGCGAGGCGCTGCGGCTTGGTGGCGAAGCTCTCCAGCCAGAGCAGCACAGGGCCTAGCCGGGTGGAGCTGCGCACCGCACCGGTGACATCGCCGAAGGTCTGCTGCGCTTTCTCGCCGATCGCGCTGGTGAAGGAAAAGCCCAGCGCATCCGTGCCGAAGGGCGTGGCGCCGGTATTGTCCGCCGGGGCGGCGGGCACGGCGCTGGTCAGCGCCGCCAGCGGCGAGCCGGGGATGATGGCGGGTTGAGCAGCCTTGGCCGCTGCCGGGGCACCAGAGGCGGGCGGCGCGGCGGGCGGCGCGGCGCTCTGCGCAAAGGCGCCGGAAGCGAGGCTGAGGGTAAGCAGAAGAGCGAGAACAGGGGCGAAGCGCATGCCGGGAACTGAGGTGGGATTGGCGGGGAAGTCAACCAGAATGGTGCGCAAAATAGCCCGTGCGTTTATATAAGGAGCAATGAAGATGTTCCTCCTGGGCCTGCTGGCGCTCGACATGCTGGCCGTTGTCGCGGTGATGCTGACCGGGGCGCTCGGCATGGCCAACCCTGAGCGCGACCCGCGCCGCTCCAACCTGCTGATGCGCTGGCGCGTGATCCTGCAGGGCGTAGCGGTGGCGCTGGTGGTGGCGCTGATGCTGGCGGGATAAGGCCCCATGACCCCGGACCTGTTCGGCACCGCGCCGCCGCCAGGGCTGACATATCTGCCCGGTTTCGCTTTGGGCGATGAGGCGGCGCTGATCGCCGCGGCGCTGGAGGTGGCGGCGGCCGCGCCCCTGCGCGTGATGTCCACGCCCGGCGGACGGAAGATGTCCGTGGCGATGACGAATTGCGGCACGGCGGGCTGGGTGAGCGATGCGCGCGGCTACCGTTACGAGCGGCACGACCCGCTGACCGGCCGCCTTTGGCCGGACATGCCCAGGCTGTTCACGGAACTGGCCCAGGCGGCGGCAGGGGTTTCCGGCTTCACCCCCGATGTATGCCTGATCAACTGCTACGAGCCGGGCGCGAAAATGGCGCTGCACCAGGACAGGGACGAGGCGGATTTCAGCGCGCCCATCGTTTCCGTGTCACTGGGGCTGCCGGCGGTGTTCCTGTGGGGCGGGGTGAAACGCACGGACAAGCCGGCGCGGCTGACGCTGCACAGCGGCGATGTGGTGGTGTGGGGTGGGACCACACGGTTGAATTTTCATGGCGTGGCGCCGCTGCGGGTGGGGAACCACAAGCTGCTCGGCGCCACGCGCCTGAACCTGACCTTCCGGAGGGCTTTGTAAAAGAAACCGGGGCCTCGCGGCCCCGATTTGATGACGTGAGGCTTATTCCTCGGCCAGGATGTCTGCCACGCGCTTGCCGTAGCCGGAAGGCCGGTAGAACAGGATGCCGATGACCAGCCCGCCAATACCCACGATCTTGACCGTGAGATTAAAGGTGGACAGCGCATAAAGCCCGAGGCCGAACAGCGTGAGCGCGCTGGCCGTCGGGAACAACACGTATTGCAACGAGCCCCAAAGCGAGGTCTTCAGCTTGTCCCTGTACACCCAGGCGCAGACCAGCCCGGCGAGCCCGTAATAGTAGCAGACCTGCACGGCGATGGCGCTGACCGAATCCGAGAGGATGCTGGAGATGGACGGCATGAAGCTGGAGACGAGGATCACCACCAGACCAACCGCGAGCAGCAGGTACATGGTGCGCACCGGGGTGATCGTCCGCTCACTCACCTGGCCGAAATAGGGCGGCAGCGCGCGGTCCCGCCCCATGGCGAACAGGGTGCGCGAGAACTGCAGCATGGTGGTTTCCAGCGTCGCCACCGAGGACAGGATCAATGCCAGCGATGCGGCATAGCCCCCCGCCTTGCCCAACCCGGCCTCCACCGCGACATGGTAGATCAGGTTGTCGGAAAAGCTCGTGGCGTCCTTGAGCGAGAACATCAGCAGCGCCGCCAAGGTAAAGGCGACGAACGCGGCGATGGTCGCGAAGATGGACAGGAACCCACCCTGACCCGCCGCGTTATATTCGTGGCCCTTGGTTTCCTCGGCGAGGTTGGAGGTCACATCCCAGCCCCAGTACAGGAACACCGTGGCCAGCGCCGCCGGGGCGAAGGTGCCCGCTGGGTAGTTGAAGTTAAACCAGGACCAGGAGAACGGGTTCACCCCATGCCCGGCCGAATGCACAAAGGCGGCAATGGAAATGATGAACAGGATGGCCAGTTCGATCGTGCTCATCACCACCTGGATCTTGCTGGTCAGCTCGATGCCGGCGATCAGCACCAGGCCGATGACGATGAACCAGACCGCGCCGATGCCGGTGGTGAGCCACACATTGCTGGCGAGATCGGGGTCGAACAGGTCGATGGTGGCGGTGCCGAGCGGCACGGAGCCGGTGACCATGAACACCATGGCGGCAATCAGCAGCGCCCAGCCGGAGAAGTAACCCAAAAATCCGCCAAATACGGATTTGGTCCATTCATACGCGGCGCCCGCACTCGCCATTTTGGCCGAGAGCCCCTTATACGCCACGGCAATGCCCAGCATGGGCACGGCGAAAATGAGCAGCGCGTTGGGCGAGACCATGCCCGCCGTGCTCAGCAGCCCGGCAATGGCCACGGCAATCGAGAACCCCGGCGCGGAACCGGCGATGCCCATGATGATCGATTCAAAAAACGATAGAGAATTAGCCTTAAGTTTGTTACTCACCCCGCTCCCCTGTTGCCTACACACTACCCTTGGGTTGCTGCTGCGTGATGCAATGAATATTGCCCCCACCCAGCAGAATCTCACGTGCCGGCACCATGACGATCTCCTTTTCCGGAAACAGCCGGGCCAGCACACCTCGCGCCGCCTCATCGGTTTCCACACCGAAGGATGGGGCAATAATCGCGCCATTGGCGATGTAGAAATTCACGTAGGACGCCGCCATGCGTTCGCCGGCGGTGCGGTTCATGCCGCTCGGCGTGGCGTCCACGCCTTCGGCTTCCTCTTGCGTGAAGAACAGCGGCGTGGGCATCGGAATCCGCTCCACGACAAGCTCGCGCCCCTGCGCGTCGCGCGCGCCCAGCAGACGCGCCTCGGCATCTCGGCTCACGGCGTAATGCGGATCGGCGGGATCGTCGCACCAGGTGAGCAGCACCACGCCGGGGCGGACAAAGCAGGCGAGATTGTCGACATGCCCGTCCGTCTCATCGCCCGGCACGCCCTGGCCCAGCCAGATGACATGCGAGACGCCGAGATAATCCTTGAGCATCCGCTCCATGTCCTGGCGCGTGATGTCCTCGTTGCGGTTCTCGTTCAGCACGCATTGCTCGGCCACGAGCACGGTACCTTCGCCATCCACGTGAATCGCCCCGCCCTCGGTGACGAAGGGCGCGCGGAAACGGCGGGCGCGCTCGATCCCCAAAATCTTGCCCGCAACCTGGTCGTCGAGATCCCACGGG
This sequence comes from Acidocella sp., assembly GCA_035519275.1. Classification (GTDB taxonomy): domain Bacteria; phylum Pseudomonadota; class Alphaproteobacteria; order Acetobacterales; family Acetobacteraceae; genus Acidocella. The sequence continues at coordinate 12,050 of DATIWS010000261.1, forward strand.
AAATACAGCCCGCCCTTCAGCCCGCCCCAGGCGTTGAACGGCCAGTCCACCCCGGCCACCTCGCCCTCTGGCCCGAGCAGGAAGCTTGGCCCCACATCGCGCGCCCAGGAATCGTTGGTGCTGGCCTCGATCACCCGCACGCTGGGCGGCAGCATCGTCCGCGCATGCTCGTATTGCCGCGCGCTGACCAGCATCGTGACCGGCTCGAAGCGCGAGATCGCGCTCGCCACAGCGGTGAAGGCGCGCTGCGCGGGCTTCGCGCCGAGGCGCCAGTTATCCGGCCGCTCGGGCCAGATCATCCAGCACCCCGCATGCGGCGCCCATTCCGCCGGCATGGCGAAACCCGCCGCGCGCGGTGTCGTCACGATTTCACCGCCTGGTGGCGGGTCTTGCCGTCCAGCGTGAGCAGCGGCGTGTACAGCTCGGGCCGGCGGTCGCGGAACACGCCCCAGGAGGCGCGGATATGGGCGATCTCGTCCAGGTCGAAGCTGGCGGTGAGGATGGTCTCATCCGCGCGGTTGGCTTCCGCCACCTTGGCGCCGGTGTGGTCGGCGATGAAGGACGAGCCGTAGAAGGTGATCTCGGTGCCCCGGCGCCCCGGCTCGGTACCAATGCGGTTGGAGGCGATGAGCGGCGTGAGATTCGCCGCGGCATGGCCCTGCATGGTGCGCTGCCAATGGCCGGAGGAGTCGAGCGTGGGGTCCTGCGGCTCGGAACCGATGGCGGTGGGGTAGAACAGCAGTTCCGCGCCCATCAGCGCCATGGCGCGGGCACATTCGGGGAACCACTGGTCCCAGCAGATGCCGACGCCGATCTTCGCGTATTTCGTCTGCCAGACCTTGAAGCCGGTATCGCCGGGGGAGAAGTAGAACTTCTCGGAATAGCCCGGCCCGTCCGGGATATGCGACTTGCGGTAATGGCCGAGCACCTCGCCGCCTGCATCCACAATCACCACGGTATTGAACCGGCTCTGGCCCGCGCGCTCATACACCGAGACGGGCAGCACCACGTTCAGCTCCCGCGCCAGTGCCTGAAACCGCTTCACCGCCGGATTTTCCTCCAGCGGCGTGGCGAGTGCCAGAAACTCGTACATCTGGTCCTGGCAGAAATAGGGGCTCTCGAACAGTTCCTGGATCAGGATGACCTGCGCGCCCTTCGCCGCCGCGGCGCGGATGAGCTTTTCCGCCCGCGCAATGTTCTCATGCGCGTTAGGGGTGCAGGCCATCTGCGTGGCCGCGACAGTGACTTGTCTCATGCGTTTTTCAGGTAGGCGTCGTATTCGACATCGGAAATACGCTTGCGCATCTCGCTGATCTCCTGGCGTTTGCATGCGGTGAACAGACGCTGAAAGTCTGCTCCGAAGATATTGGCGATCGCCGCGGATTCGGCAAATCTTGCAACCGCACCGGACCAGGCGATGGGCAGCGGCGGGGCGTGCGGGCTGCGTTTCTGGCCGAAGGTCTCCGGGCCCGGATCGGCCTTGGTCTCAAGCCCCAGCAACGCCGAGCCTAGCAGCGAGGCGAAAGAGAGATACGGGTTGCAATCCGCCCCGGCGACACGATGCTCGATGCGCGCAGCGGCCGGATCGGCGGTGATGACGCGCACCGCCGCCATGCGGTTGTCATGCCCCCAGTCGCCATAGGTGGGCGCGTGCACGCCCGGGGCGAAGCGGCGGTAGGAATTGGCATGCGGCGCCAGGGTGAGCATGGTGTCCGGCATGGCGTGGATGATGCCGCCAAGGGCATGGTACAGCCGCTCCGAGCCGCGCTCCGGCGTGCCGGTGAAGATGTTCTGGCCCTTGGCATCGAGGATCGACATGTGCACATGCATGCCGCTGCCCGCGCAATGGCCATAGGGCTTGGCCATGAAAGTGGCGGTGAGACCGTGCTTGCGCGCGATCTCCTTGATGCTGCGCTTGAACATGGTGGCATTGTCCGCCATGCGCAGCACGTCGGTGTTGTATTTCAGCGTCACCTCGAACTGGCCGGGGCCGTTCTCGGAGATCAGCGTTTCCACCTCGATCCCCTGGGTCCGCGCCGTCGCCATCATCTCACGCAGGATCGGTTCGTATTCACGGATCTCGCCCAGGCCCACGGCATCCACCTGCCAGCCGCGCCAGCCGGATTCATCGGCGCCGCGCGGGGCGATCTTCAGCCCGCCATGGTGCCCGGAATTGTCGACGAGGTAGAATTCCAGCTCCACGCCGAGCGCCGGGGTGAGGCCAGCGGCCTTGAAACGCTCCAGCACACGGGCCAGCACGCCGCGCGGGTCGAGGTAGAAATAGCTGCCATCGGCCTCGCGCATCGTCATCAGCGCCTGGGCGGTGTTGCCCTCCGCCCAGGGCATGCGCGTGATGGTGTGCGGCACGGCGACGCAAAGCCCGTCCGGATCGCCCGTGTCCTGGGCGATGCCGTCCTCCACCACGTCGTTGCCCCAGATGTCGAGCAGGAACACCGAGCGCGGAAGGGCGAGACCCGCGCCAAGCAGCGACTTCGACTTGCCGGGCTGCAGCCATTTACCGCGCAGCACGCCATTCACGTCGACGATGAACGCCTCGACGAAGTCGCTCTGGGCCATCAGCGCGGCCCTCGCCGCGCTATCGGTATCTGTAACCACGTTCAAGATGCAACCTCCGACTTCACAGCCTCATAGGTCTGTTCGATAGACTTCTTGGCAAGACGAACCATCAGGTCGATCTCGTCCTCGGTGATGGTGAGCGGCGGCGAGAACACCATGGTGTCACCCACGGCGCGCATGACCAGCCCATTCTCGAAGCAGAAATCGCGGCAGATCGTGCCCACGCGCCCCTTCTTCGCGAAGAACTTGCGCAAGCGCTTGTCGGCGGTCAGCTCGATCGCGCCGATCAGCCCCACGCCGCGGATCTCGCCCACGATCGGGGAATCCCCCAGCGCCTCGGCCAGCTTGGCGCGCAGCAGTTCGCCCTTGGGCGTGGCGCTTTCCACCAGCCCCTCGCTCTGGAGGATCTCGATGTTCTTCAGCGCCAGGGCGCAGGAAACCGGATGACCCGAATAGGTGAAGCCGTGATAATACTCGCCGGCCTCGTTGATCATCACCTCGGCCACGCGGTCATGCAGCATCACCGCGGAGAGCGGCAGGTAGCCGGAGGTGATCCCCTTGGCCATGGTCATCATGTCCGGCTTGATGCCAAAATAGTCGGAGCCGAACATCTTGCCGGTACGCCCGAAGCCGCAGATCACTTCATCCGCGATCAGCAGGATGTCGTTCTCCTTGCAAATGCGGTTGATCTCCGGCCAGTAGGTCTCGGGCGGAATGATCACGCCGCCCGCGCCCTGGATCGGCTCGCCGATGAACGCGGCAACATTCTCGGCGCCCAACTCGTGGATCTTCGCCTCCACCTGGCGCGCGGCGTAGATGCCGAATTCCTCCGGGCTCATCTGCCCGCCCTTGCCGTACCAGTAGGGCGGCAGAACATGCACGAAGTTCGGCATGTCACCGGCCTGGCGGTGCATGTCCTCCATGCCGCCGGCGGAGGCGCCGAGCGTGGTCGAGCCGTGATAACCGTATTCACGGCCAATGATGATTTTTTTCTCCGGCTTGCCCAGGGTTTGCCAGTACACGCGGGCGGTGCGCAGGGCGGAATCCACCGCCTCGGACCCGGAGCAGGCGAAGAAGGCGTGGTTCAGGCCCTCCGGCGCGATCTGCGCCAGGCGATGGGCCAGGCGCACGGCCGGCTCATTCGTGGTTTTAAAGAAGGTGTTGTAGTACGGCAGCTTCGCCATCTGCGTGGCAGCGGCGTCCACCAGCTCCTGCCGGCCATAACCGGCGGCGACGCACCACAGACCGGCCATGCCGTCGAGGATCTTGTTGCCCTCGGCATCGTACAGGAACACGCCCTCGGCAGAGGTGATCACGCGCACGCCGCGTGCGTGCAGGTCCTTATGGTCGGTGAACGGGTGGAAATGGTGCGCCGCGTCGAGATCCCGCAATGTCGCGGCAACGTTGATGTCATCCAGCATTTTTAATGTATCCCCAAAGATTTGATCTGAATCGCCAAAAGCCCGCCGCGCCACAGCGCACGGGTCACAAGCACATGTTTTCAGACTTGGGGAGGGCTGAATCCGATGCGCGCGCAGAGAAGCAGCATCTCCGCTTTGCGCTTGGGCTCGGTACATGTAGCTGCCAAAACCATGCTCAAACTTGGCATGACGGGAAACCGGTTTCAAGAATTTTTTATTTCTTCTTTATCGCCACCACGCCAAAAACCGAAGCTTTCGGCCACAATTGCTCAAAATAGCATCAAAGTTCCAGAAAAATGCCTACAAACAGAACATCGTTGGTGAAGACAGAATGCTCGTTACAATGCCTATCCGCAACAAAAAGAGGCACGAAACGCCGCCCCCGGGTCGATCCTGCTCAATTCCGGCGTGTCTATTGCGTGAACGGGCGGGCTTGGGCAGTTAATACGCCATGTCCGACCTCGACCAACTGCTGAACACCAGGGGGCAGAGCACCGAATTCGGCGCCTTTGTCACCGCCGCCTGCTTCGCCCCCGCCAATGGCCAGCCCTGCTTCGCGCTGGGCGACGGCACGCTGCGCCTCGGCGCCGATGCCGATTTCATCACCGTGGCCGCGCATCAGGGCGCGGTGCTGAGCCTGTACCCGCATCCGCAGGGCGGCTTCCTCTCGGGCGGCGATGACGGGCGGCTGATGCGCACCGCCGGGAACGAAGCGGCGGAGATCCAAAAATTCGGCTCCAAATGGGTCGAGCACGTCGCGAGCTTCGCCGGCAAGACCTCCTATCTCGCCGTCGCCGTGGGCAAGACCGTGCATCTGTTCACCGGCGCGGGGGAAAAGCTGCGCGAGCTGGCGCACCCCTCCACCGTCACCGGCATCGTGTTCGACGCCAAGGGCAAGCGCATCGCCGCCTCGCACTACAATGGCGCCTCGCTGTGGTTCACCGCCTCGGCCTCCGCGCCCAAGGTGCTGGAATGGAAAGGCAGCCACACCGGCATCGTCATGCACCCGAATGGCGAGGCGCTGGTGACATCGATGCAGGAGAACGCGCTGCATGGCTGGACCCTGCCCGA
>DATIWS010000262.1:0-3490 GCA_035519275.1 Acidocella sp.
AACTGGATGCAGTCGCCAAAGCCCTGGTCGCCGATGATGAGCAGCTTGCCCGATGCCAGTGGCTTGCCATCCCATTGCGGCTTGTCGGTTTTCGGGAGCATGCCCTCCGCCTGCTTGAGCTTGAAGCGCCATTCATAGCTCTCCCAACCTTCCTGCATCTTTCCTGCCAGCAGCAGCGCCTCGGCCTTCTCGAAATGCGCCTCGGCATAATCCGGGTCCAGCGCGATCGCCTGCTCGGACAGGCGCACGGATTCGTCCAGCTCCAGCCGCTCATAATGGATCAGCGCCAAATTAAAGTAAGCGCGCGAATCGTTCGGCGCCAGCTCCACCGCCCGCTTGCCCGCGCGCAGCGCGTCATCCAGCCGCCCGGCGCCGCGATACACCTCGCACATGTTGCGCGGGTACAGCGCCATATCCGGGGAGATCGCCTCGGCCTTCTCCATGCGCTCGAGGGCCTGCTCCACCCGCCCGTTGCGGTAGGCGACTATACCGGCCAGATGCAGGATATGCGGATGCTCCGGCATAGCCGCGAGCATCCGGTTGGCGAGGTCATCCGCCTCGGCGAGATTGTTCTCCTGCTCCAGCCGGGCCAGCTTTTCCAGCGCCTCGGACAGCGGAATGACCTGCTTGCCAGCCTCCTGCGTGCCGCTCATGGCACTGCCTCCCCGTCCTCATAGCCCAGCGCCGTTATCCAGGGGGCCAGCTCTTCGCGCACATCGTCGAACAGATGCGGCATCTCGGCGACATACGCCCGGTGCCGGTAGGCCGCGCGGCCATGCACCGGCTCCCGCATGGCCAGATGCGCGGGTACGGGGCCGGGCACCGCCGCCGCATTGGCAAGCAGGATTGCTTCGTCCGGCACCGGCACGTCAGCGCCAATGAAGTCCAGCACCTCGCGCAGCGCCGCCTCCGGGTCCTGCACCAGCGCCTCGTAGCGCACCGGCAAGTAACGCAGCGTTAGCTGGCCACGGTAATGACTGATCATCCCGGCCTGCAGCGCAAAATACTTCGCCAGCGCGGTCACGCCAGCCTGGGCATTACCCTCCAGCCGCCGGTCCTGGGCAAAGTTCGACAGCACCAGATCATAGGGATGACGCAGCACATGGACGATCGGCGCCTCCGGGTAGAGCAGCTTGATCAGCCCGAGATGCCAGAAATTGCTGGCCGCGCGGTCGGTGATGAAGTTGACGCCCGGCCGTACCAGGCCGAGCCTGGCCCGCCTGCCCTCGTACACGGCGCGCAGCCGCTCCGGCAGCTCCACGCCATCCCCGGCGAGGAAACCATCCAGCGCATCCGGATAGGCGGCATCACCGCCCGCGAGCCGCGCCACCTCGTCCGCCAGCCCCGCCACCGGCGCGGCTTCATCGCCAGCGGCGAAGCCCGGCACTTGTGCCAAAAGCTGCTCCAGCAGGCTGCTGCCCGAGCGCGGGAAGCCGAGCAGGAACACGGGGGTGAACGCACCGGCGCGCGCGCGCGGCAATGGCTGCACGCGGTCAGCGGTGAAATAGGCCTTGTACGCACTGGCGCGGGCTTCCAGCGCCTCGGACTGATAGGCAAGTCCGTTGCGCTCGCGCTGGATGCGGCGCGCGGTGGCGAAGGCCGTTACTGCCTCCTGGCGGCGGCCCAGCTGCGCCAAAGCCTGGCCCAGCGACAGCATCTCCAGCGGCAGCAGATGTTCCGGCGCCCCCAGCCTATCGACCGCCGCACGCGGCTGGTTCATGGCGAGATCCGCCATCACCCGCAGCAGGCGCAGCGTGCGGTCATCCGGCCAGCGGGCCAGCGCGCTATCGAGCATCGCCACCGCCTTCTCCCGGTTGCCGCGCCCGAACTCCACCTGGGCGAAGCCGCCTATGCCGCGCCGGTTTTCCGATTGCGGACCAAGCGCTTTCTCGTACAGCGCGGCGGCCTCATCCAGCCGCCCCTGCAGGCGCAAATTCCAGGCGAGATTCGCCAGTGCCAGCGCATCCTCCCGCCCCAGCAGCTTCAATGCGCGCCGGTAATGATATTCACCCGCGGCAACATTCCCCGTCTCAGTCAGCACCACGCCCATCATGTGCTGGGCGGAGGCATCCTTCGGCCCCGCCTTCAGCGCCGCCGTGGCTGGGGCCAGCGCATCGGCATGGCGCCCCTGCCCCACCAGATATTGCGCGAACTGCGCGTTGGCGGTGGCGCGCGCCGAGGCCGGGCCGGGCAGCGCCGCGAGCCGGGCGCCCAGCGCCTCCACCGCGCGGCCGCGCCGCTGCGCCTTGCGGATCTCGAACAACACGCGCAACGCCACCCGGTGGTTCGGCGCCACGTCGAGGATCTTCAGGCTCAGCGCCTCCGCCTCGGTGTATTTCTTCTCGTTGAACAGCCGGGTCGCGTCGTTGCCTTGCGGGTCCAGCAACGCGATGCTGTCTGTCTCGGCCAGAGTCTCCGGCGGCATGGCGCAGCAGCGTACAGTCCGCAAACCGCTCCCGCACGGGCACAAGCCACTTGCCTTTTGTTCTGTCACCGCCTCATACCCGTTCGTTGCGCGGGGGCATATTTACAGCCTTTCCCCGGCGGGGCAACGCGCCCCGGCTTCATGAGTTTGCGACTTATTCGCATAACACTATGATTATCTTGACTTTTTGGCAACAAGAGACCAGGTGACGCGAAGAAACAGGAGAGATCCATGCGTGATTTTTCGCAGCTGAGCGAGCGCGAAGTTCTGGCTCTTGCCATCGGCGCCGAGGAAGAGGATGGCCGCATCTATCTCGACATCGCGGAACGCCTGCGCGAGGAATATCCGGCCTCGGCCAAGGTGTTCACCGAAATGGCGGCCCAGGAGTCGGAGCATCGCCACAAGCTGCTCGACCTCTACCGCGCGAAATTCGGCGAGCATATCCCGCTCATCCGCCGCCAGGACGTGCGCGGCTTCCTCGCCCGCAAGCCGGTGTGGCAGTTCCCCAGCCCGCGCATCGACGAGATCCGCGACCTCGCGGAGAGCATGGAGGTGGAGACCCAGCGTTTCTACCGCTTCGCCGCCTCACGCACGACCGACGTGTCGATCCGCAAGCTGCTGGGCGACCTTGCCGACGCCGAGGCGGAACACGAGCAGCGGGCCGAAGCGATTTCCGCGAAAAACCTTCCGGACGCCGTGCGCCACGAGGAGGACGAGCACGCCCAGCGCCTGTTCGTGCTGCAATTCATCCAGCCCGGGCTGGTGGGACTCATGGACGGCTCCGTCTCCACCCTGGCACCGATCTTCGCCGCCGCCTTCTCCACCCATAACCCGTTCTCCGCCTTCCTGGTGGGTGCGGCGGCAGCACTTGGTGCGGGCATTTCCATGGGCTTTGCCGAGGCGCTCTCAGATGACGGCTCGCTGACCGGCCGCGGCACGCCGTACATCCGCGGGCTCGTCACCGGGCTGATGACCACGCTGGGCGGGCTCGGCCATACCTTGCCCTTCCTCATCCCCAACCTGCACCTGGCACTTATTGTCGCCATCTGCGTCGTCGCCGTGGAA